>DAHUYO010000229.1 GCA_027315185.1 Acidobacteriota bacterium | reverse complement strand
GCCAGCGCCGCCCGCGCCAGCGGCACCACCCGGTCCCGCCGTCCCGTGCCGTGGCTGGGGTCCACCAGCACCGGCAGGTGGCTCACCTCCTGCACCGCCGGCACCACCGTCAAATCCAGCGTGTTGCGGCTGTGGTCGGAGAAAGTGCGGACGCCCCGTTCGCAGAGCGCCACCTGGTAATTGCCCTCCGACAGCAGGTACTCCGCCGCCATCAGCCACTCCTCCAGCGTCGCCGCCAGCCCGCGCTTCAGCATCACCGGCTTGCGCGCCTTGCCCGCCCGCCGCAGCAGCGCGTAATTCTGCATGTTGCGTGCGCCCAACTGGATCATGTCGGCGTATTGCTCCACCAGCGCCAGGCTCGCTTCATCCACCGCCTCGGTGACGATGCCCAGGCCGAAGCGCTCCCGCACCTCCGCCAAAATCTCCAGGCCGGCCTCGCCCATCCCCTGGAACGAATACGGCGAGGTGCGGGGCTTGAACGCCCCGCCGCGGAACATCCGCGCCCCCGCCGCCGCGACTTGCTCGGCGATGCGCAGCGTCTGCTCCCGGTTTTCCACCGCGCACGGTC
>DAHUYO010000228.1 GCA_027315185.1 Acidobacteriota bacterium | reverse complement strand
CGTGCCGATCGCCGAGGACGACCGGCAGCTTCCCACCAACGCCTACGGCGAATCCAAGCTGCTGGTGGAGCGCATGCTGGCCTGGCTGCATCGCGCGCACGGGCTGCGCTACGCCTGCCTGCGCTACTTCAACGCCGCCGGCGCGCGCGACCCGGATTTCGGGGAGGACCACCGGCCGGAGTCGCACCTGATCCCGCTGGTGCTGCGCGTCGCGCTCGGCCAGCGCGAGTCGGTCGCGATGTTCGGCACCGATTACGCGACGCCGGACGGCACCTGCGTGCGCGACTACATCCACGTCGCGGACCTGGCCACCGCGCACCTGCTCGCGCTCGACGCGATCACACCGGGCCGCCACGAGGTCTACAACCTGGGCAACGGCGACGGCTACAGCGTCAAGCAGGTCATCGACGCCGCCCGCGAGGTCACCGGCCACCCGATCCCGGTCAAGCTGGCCCCCCGCCGTCCCGGTGACCCCGCCGCCACCGTTGCCGCCAGCGACAAGGCCCGGCGCGACCTGGGCTGGATCCCGGCCCGACCCGCCCTGCGCGACATCATCGCCGACGCCTGGTCCTTCCA
>DAHUYO010000227.1 GCA_027315185.1 Acidobacteriota bacterium | reverse complement strand
CGCCTCCGGCCGATTCACCGAACAGCGTAACCTCATGCGGATTGCCGCCGAAGGCGGCAATATTGCGCTGCACCCATCGCAGCGCGGCGACTTGGTCCATCAGGCCGAAATTGCCTGCGGGCAGAGCACGCCGCACCAGTGCCGGAAAGGCGAAGAAGCCGAAATTTCCGAGCCGATAATTGAAACTCACCAGGATCACGCCCCGGCGTGCAAATGCGGATCCGTCATAAATCGCCGGCGAAGTGCCCCCATCAACGTACCAGCCGCCGTAGATCCACACCATCACCGGCAGAAGTTTGCGAGCGGTCCGCGCGGGGCGCCACACGTTGACGTACAGGCAGTTCTCGCTCGGCCGCGTGCGCACCGGCGCCATATCTCCCGGGGTTGGCCGCTGCATGCAATCGGCACCGAAGGTGAGCGCTGGGCGCACCCCGTGCCAGGGAAGTGCCGGCTGCGGCGCTGCCCAGCGCAGTACGCCCCTCGGGGCAGCCGCGTACGGGATCCCCTTGAACGCGATGACGCCGTGAGCGAGCGCGCCGCGGACGCGGCCGTATTGCGTGCTCACCACCAGCGATA
>DAHUYO010000226.1 GCA_027315185.1 Acidobacteriota bacterium | reverse complement strand
GGCAACATCGGGCGAATCGCGTTGGCGCGCGCCCACGACTGCGCGGACGCCAGCGCATTCGGCGACGTCGCACTCGGCGCGGCAGGCACCATGCCGGCGCTCGAACAGGCGCCGAGCGCGACCATGGCAACCACCGCGATCGCCCGCCCCATCAGATCCTTCACCGTAACCCCTCCTGCACGAACGTGAGCGAAACCCGCGCCGTCGAAGTAACGATTCGAGGCGGGGCTCGGTTTCTGCTGTCGAAAAAATCGGTTTCGCGCCCACCTGCTGGTCCGCCCTCTTTCGCCGGCCACGGCTCCACACGGAGCGGGCAGCGACTGCTTGCAAAGAGCACCCCTATGAAGCTGCTGCTGGGGCTGGCGCTGATCGCCACGGCCGTCTTCGGCACGACCCACCCGGCGCGGGCGGCGACCTTTGGAGCGATCCACGGCACCGTCACCGACGCCGCCAGTCGCCGGCCACTGGCCGGGGCTACGGTCACGATCGCCTCGCCGAGCGGACGCTACCGCGCCTCGACCGACGCGCACGGATTCTACTCGATCGTCGGCGTGCTTCCCGACAGCTACACGCTGAC
>DAHUYO010000225.1 GCA_027315185.1 Acidobacteriota bacterium | reverse complement strand
ACCGCCCGCCTATTTCCCCCGGGCCGCGCCGGGAAAGAAAAACTTGAATCACTGACCGAAATTCTTTATAGTCTGCTGCAAGATATTTTGTATGTAACGGCGGGCCGCGCCGCCGCAATCCGCAACTGGGATTGCCGAGCGGAACTGGCCGCCCTAGCCTCACGCCTCAGCCCGCGCCATTTGTCTCGAGCCATCGCAGAAGCCGATCAAATGGCGGCCGCCGCGCAGCGCAACGCGCAACGGGGGTTGGCGCTGGAGGCCTGGGCTTTGCGCCTGAGCCGCGGCAGCAGCGCGGCCTGGGCCTGAGCGCCGTGGGCTTGGCGGCGACCGCCCACCGAATCGCTGCCCGGCCTGGTGTGGTGACTCTATGCCTCCCAGCCAATTTCCTTCCAGCCGCGAACCCCGATTCAGCGCCCCGATCGCTCCCCGCCCCGCCCACGCCGAGCCCGACACGCTGGCCAACCGCAAATTGATCCGCCCCTCGCTGGCCGGATTGCGGGAGCAGATGGCCAAGGCGCCCGTGGCGGCGGCGGCGCCGGCCGCGCCGCCCCGCTCCCCGAAAAAGCCGGTGCCGCCGGAGCAG
>DAHUYO010000224.1:350-584 GCA_027315185.1 Acidobacteriota bacterium | reverse complement strand
CTGCGCGCACGGGACGAACGCATGGAATTGGTCATCGACGCGGGCAACACCAATATCGTCTTCGCCGTGCATGACGGCACGGGTTGGCGCGGCATCTGGCGCATCGCGACCGACGCGCAACGCACCTCCGACGAATACGGGGTCTGGCTCGAAGCCCTTTTCCGTCGCGGCGACATCGCCGCCGGCGATATCGGCCGCGCGGTGATCGGCACCGTGGTTCCCGCCGCCCGCTAC
>DAHUYO010000224.1:0-340 GCA_027315185.1 Acidobacteriota bacterium | reverse complement strand
GACCAGCCGGGGGAGGTGGGCGCCGACCGCCTGCTCAACGCGCTCGCCGCCCACCGCATCTATGGCGGCCCGCTGATCGTGGTCGATTTCGGCACCGCCACCACCTTCGACGTGGTGAACGCGGCCGGCGCCTATATCGGCGGCGCCATCGCGCCCGGCATCAATCTTTCGGTCGAGGCGCTGCACCAGGCCGCAGCCCGCCTGCCACGCATCGGCCTCGGCCGGCCGCAGAAGGTGATCGGCACCTCCACCATCCCGGCCATGCGTTCAGGCATCTACTGGGGCTACGTGGGTCTGGTAGAAGGGCTGATCGCGCGCATCGAGGCGGAATACGGCAGTG
>DAHUYO010000223.1 GCA_027315185.1 Acidobacteriota bacterium | reverse complement strand
ACCACACGCCCGCGGCCACTAACAGGATGGCGCCGCTGAATACGAGGAACGGATTGCGGGCGCACCAGGCAATGATTTTGGCGATCATTACATGCCTCCTGTTGCATCGATGCTGACTTGCTTGGTCGCCATAGTTTGCGCGCCGCGGCGCACGGTGACGGTGGTCTGGAATGTGCCTCCCGAAGGCAATGAAACCGATCCCTCGTAGAGGCCGCCGCCCTTTTCGGTAAGGCTGGCGGCGGCGTGCTCCGCCGCCATGCCCATGGCGGGCATGGCGGGCATGAGGAATGTCACGGTCACCTGCATTCCCGTCACCGGCTTGCTGTTCGGGCCACGGAGTTGTACGCGCACGGTATTAGCGCCTTTGCGCGGCGTCGAGGGCCGTGTGCTCAGGTCGACCTGCATCTGCATTGCGGGCAAGGCGCTTGTGCCGGCAGTCGACGGCGGCGGCGGAGGCGCGAAGCCACCCAATGCCGCCTGAAGCTGCGCCTCGGAATCGATGAGAAAGTTTGCCGAGCTGACGACCTGTTCGCCAGCTTTCAAACCGCTGAGGACGGCAATGGAATTGCCGATCTGCGGGCCGGTCTG
>DAHUYO010000222.1 GCA_027315185.1 Acidobacteriota bacterium | reverse complement strand
CGAATGGCTGGATAAGCTGGGATTTGAGGGCATCATCCGCTTGGCGGCCAAGTACACCGTTTCGCAGATGCTGGAGCGCGAGGACTTTCACCAGCGCTTCAACGCCGAGCAGCCCATCAGCCTGCATGAGCTGCTCTATCCGCTGGCGCAGGGCTATGACTCTGTGGCGCTTGAAGCCGATGTGGAGATGGGCGGCACCGATCAAAAATTCAATCTGCTGGTGGGCCGTGAATTGCAGCGCCACTACGCCCAGCCTTCGCAGATTGTGCTGACCATGCCGATTCTTGAAGGCTTGGACGGCGTGCAGAAGATGTCGAAGTCGCTGGGCAACGCCATCGGCATTCAAGAGCCGCCCTTCGAAATGTACGGCAAGCTAATGTCCATCTCCGACGAGTTGATGTGGCGCTACTGGACGTTGCTGACCGATCTACGCCCGCAGGAGATTGAGCAGATGCGGCAACAGGTCTCCAGCGGAGCTTTGCATCCGATGGAGGCGAAGAAGAAGTTGGCGCGAACGATTACCGCTGGCTTCCACTCTGAAGCCGCCGCGCAACAGGCCGATGCCGACTGGGCGCGTCAGTTTCAGCA
>DAHUYO010000221.1 GCA_027315185.1 Acidobacteriota bacterium | reverse complement strand
ATCACGGAAGGGCGTCTGCGCGTCCCACGTCTCCATCGCGGCGGCCTGCACAAGCGCGTACGCGTCTTCCCTGGAGAGGCCGCTTGACACCAGTTCGAGCAGGACCGATGACGAGTAGAGCAGGCCGTGCGTGACGTCCATGTTGGCCCGCATCCGCGCGGCGTCCACCACCAGGCCGTCTACCAGGCCGGCGGTCAGGTGCAGCACGTAGTCCGTCGCGATCGCGGCGTCCGGCAGCGCGACCCGCTCGACGCTCGAGTGTGAGATGTCTCGCTCATGCCAGAGCGGGATGCCCTCGGTGACGGGCGTCACGTAGGAGCGGACCACGCGGGCGAGCCCGCAGATCCGCTCCGAGCGGATCGGGTTCTTCTTGTGCGGCATCGCCGACGAGCCCTTCTGCCCGGTCCTGAACGGCTCGGCGAGCTCGCGCACCTCCGTCCGCTGGCCGTGCCGCACCTCGAGCGCGATCGCCTCGCAGACGGTGGCCAGCACCGCGAGCGCCGACACCCACTCGGCGATGCCGTCACGGATCACCACCTGGGTCGCGGCATCGGCCGCACGCAGGCCGAGCGCTGGCATCACCGCCGCCTC
>DAHUYO010000220.1 GCA_027315185.1 Acidobacteriota bacterium | reverse complement strand
CACGAGGTCTTCCAGGAAGCCAAGCAGATGGTGGAC
Source organism: Acidobacteriota bacterium (assembly GCA_027315185.1). Classification (GTDB taxonomy): domain Bacteria; phylum Acidobacteriota; class Terriglobia; order Terriglobales; family SCQP01; genus JAKAUF01. The sequence goes on along the minus strand of DAHUYO010000220.1, from coordinate 555 downwards.
CTGTCGCAGGCGGAGACGATTGTCGCCGTTGGGCGCGGCATCCGCGAGCAGAAAAACATGCCGATCGTGGAGAACCTCGCCGCAGCGCTGGGGGGGGAAATCGGCGCATCGCGGCCCATCTGCGACAACGGCTGGTTGCCCCTGGAGCGGCAGATCGGGTCTTCAGGGCAGACGGTCGCGCCAAAGCTGTACATCGGGCTGGGCATCAGCGGAGCCATCCAGCACATTGTGGGCATCAAGGGTGCGCGGACGATTGTGGCGATCAACAAGGATCCGGAAGCGCCCATCTTTGAGATTGCCGATTTGGCCGTGGTGGGGGACCTGTTCCAGGTGGTGCCCGCGCTGACGGAGGAGATTAAAAAAGCAAGATCGAGCTAAGAAGCGGTCAGCTACAAAGCGGCCAGCGAAAGCCGGTCAGCGAAGAAATCGGACAGCCGCTTGCGCGCTGGGCTATACTCACCCATCCCCAGCGCCGCTTATGCGTACAACCGAAGTTGCGCGGAACCCCGACGAATCCGGGCTTGCGGTGGTGCCGCCGCGGAGCGGGGAAGCGAT
>DAHUYO010000021.1 GCA_027315185.1 Acidobacteriota bacterium | reverse complement strand
GACAACAACGTCACCGCGGGGCGGATTTACGAGACGATTCTGGCCAAGGAGCGCCGCGGCGATTACCTCGGCAAGACCGTGCAGGTCATCCCCCCTGTCACCGGTGAGATCAAGGCGGCGGTCCGCCGCGTCTCCAAAGGCGTGGACGTGGCCATCATTGAGATCGGCGGCACCGTCGGCGACATCGAGTCCTTGCCCTTCCTGGAAGCCATCCGCCAGGTGCGCCAGGAAGAGGGCCGCGAGAACGTGGTCTTCGTTCACCTCACCCTAGTGCCCTATATCGCCGCCGCCGGCGAGCTGAAGACCAAGCCGACCCAGCATTCCGTCAAGGATCTGCGCGAAATCGGCATTCAGGCCGACATCCTCCTTTGCCGCACCGACCGCTTCTTGCCGCGGGAAATGCGGGAAAAAATCGCCCTGTTCTGCAACGTCGCCGAGGAGGCGGTGGTTGCGGCCACCGACGCTGCCAGCATCTATGAAGTTCCGGCGCTGCTCGGGGCGCAGGGCTTGGACGATCTGCTGCTGCGTTATCTGCATCTCGACGCCCCGCCCCGCGCCATGGACGGCTGGGAGGCGCTGGTGCGCCGCATGCGCAACCCGCAGGGGCGCGTCACCATCGCCGTGGTCGGCAAGTACGTGGAATACGAAGACTCCTACAAGAGCCTGAAAGAGGCGCTGTTGCATGGCGCGCTGGCCGGCAATTGGGAGTTGGACGTGCACTGGATCGAGGCGCAGGAGCTGGAGGCCGGGCCGCAGGAAGTCGAGCGCCGCCTGGGCGGCGTGGGTGGCATTTTGGTGCCCGGCGGCTTCGGCAAGCGCGGCATCGGCGGCATGCTGCTGGCCATCGAATACGCCCGCACCCGCCGCGTCCCGTTCTTCGGCATCTGCCTCGGCATGCAATGCTCGGTCATCGAATTCGCCCGCCATGTGGCGGGCCTGCCGGAAGCCAACAGCTCGGAGTTCGATCCCGCGACGCCGGACCGGGTGATCTATAAGTTGCGCGAACTGCGCGGCGTCGAGGAAATGGGCGGCACGATGCGCCTGGGCGCGTGGCCCTGCCGACTGGAGCTGCACTCCCGCGCCTACGCCGCCTATGGCCAGCCGGAGATCAGCGAGCGCCATCGCCACCGCTACGAATACAACCGGGAGTATGAATCGCGCCTGGTGAACGCCGGCCTGCGCATCACCGGCTCCAGCCCCGACGGCCAGTACGTCGAGATCGTGGAGATCGAGGATCATCCTTGGTTCTTGGGCTGCCAGTTCCATCCCGAGTTCCAGTCGCGCCCATTGGAGCCGCACCCCCTCTTCCGCGAGTTCACCGCCGCGGCGTATGCCTATCAGCAAACGCGCGCCCGTGCCAGCGAGCCCGAGGAGATCTTTCACCGCTCGGCGCGCCGCGCCTAGCTCCGAGCAGGGCCATGGCGGAACGGTTCCAGATCGGCGGCGTCGAGGTCGGCGGGCCGGACCTGTTTCTCATTGCCGGTCCCTGCGTCATCGAGAGCGAAAAACACGCTCTTTGGCTGGGCCGGGAGATCGCCGCTCGCGCCCGCGCGGCCGGCTTGCCCTACATCTTCAAGGCCTCCTACGACAAGGCCAACCGCAGCAGCGGCAGTTCCTTCCGCGGCCCGGGTCTGGAGCACGGCTTGGAGATACTGGCCCGCGTGCGGCAAGAAGTGGGCGCTCCCGTGCTCACCGACATTCACAGCCCCGCACAAGCCGAGCCGGCCGCCGCCGCGGCCGACGTCCTGCAAATTCCCGCCTTCCTCTCGCGCCAAACCGACCTGCTGCGCGCGGCGGCGGCGACCGGACGCGCCGTTAACGTCAAAAAAGGCCAGTTCATGGCGCCTTGGGACATGCGCGGCGCGGCGGAAAAGGTGCGGGCCGAGGGCAACAACCGGCTGCTGCTCACCGAGCGTGGGGCCAGTTTCGGCTACAACAACTTGGTCGTGGACATGCGCTCATTGGCCATCCTGCGCGGTTTCGGCGCGCCCGTGGTGCTGGACGTGACTCACAGCCTGCAACTGCCGGGCGCGCAGGGCGACCGCAGCGGCGGCCAGCCGGAGTATATCGAACTGCTCGCCCGCGCCGGAGTGGCGGCGGGAGCGGACGGCATCTTCTTGGAAGTGCACGAAGCCCCCGAGCGGGCGCTCTCGGATGGCGCCAACGCCCTGCCCTTGGACCGGCTCGCGCCGTTATTGGAGCAACTGCGCGCCGTTCGCACCGCGGTCTTACCCTACATTTCGCGGTAGCCCGGCCGCTCGGGACCACGCCAATCAACAGACACACCGAGCCCTGACCGGACTCCGCTGCCGGGCGCTTCAGCCCGGCAGCATCCAAGCAACGCGCCGTCCAAGAATGCGCGGCGTAGCCGCCGCCTCGCCGCTATGCTCCGGCGCGAGTGACGTTTTCTGCTTGCGGGCCTTTCTTCCCCTCGACGATTTCGAACTCCACGTCATCGCCTTCTTGCAGCGATTTGTATCCCTCCTGCTGCAAGGCGGAATAGTGGACGAACACGTCCGGGCCGTCGTCGCGGCCGATAAACCCATAGCCCTTCACGTTATTGAACCACTTCACTTTGCCATGAATGCGAGCCACGTACTTGCCTCCTCCAGCCCGCGACCGGCCCTTGCGGCCCGTCCGCGGAGGACGCCTTCCGGCGGGCGCTGACGCCCGTCACATCCTTAGTTCGTATTTTACTCCCCGGCTCCGCGGAGGGCTCCCCGTGGAGTCATTTCCGCAGCCGCGCCAGCACCGCTTGAGTAAACTCGGCGGTGGAGGCGGAGCCGCCCACATCCCGCGTCAGATGCTGGCCCGACTCATACACCCCCAAGAGCGCAGCTTGCAGGCGGTCGGCCGGGCCCGATTCTCCGATATGCCGCAGCAGCATCACCCCCGCCATCATCACCGCGGTCGGGTTGGCGATCCCCTTCCCGGCGATATCCGGGGCCGAGCCGTGCACCGCCTCGAAGATGGCGGCGCGTTCCCCCAGATTGGCGCCGGCCACCATCCCCAGCCCGCCCACCAGTCCGGCGCAAAGATCGCTCAAAATGTCGCCGTAGAGGTTCTCCAGCACCAGCACGTCGAACTGCTCCGGTTTCATCACCAACTGCATGCAGGCGTTATCCACGATCACTTCCCGGTACTCGATCTCTGGATAATCCTTGGCGGCCTCCCGCGCCATCCGCAGGAACAGGCCATCGGTCAGTTTCATGATGTTGGCTTTATGAACGGAATGGACGCGGCGGCGGCCGTGGCTGCGGGCGTAGTCGAAGGCGAAGCGGGCGATGCGGCGGCAGCCTTTTTCCGTGGCGATTTTTAGGCTTTCCACCACGCCGGGCACGACCTCATGCTCGATCCCGCTGTACAGCCCCTCGGTATTCTCCCGCACCACCACCAGATTCACCCCGCTGAAGCGGCTGGGCACGTGCGGCAGGTTGTAGACCGGACGGACGTTGGCGTACAAATCCAGGCGTTTACGCAGGGCCACGTTCACGCTCGGAAAACCCTCGCCCACCGGCGTCGTGACCGGCCCTTTCAGGCAGACGCCGGTGCGCTCAATGCTTTCCAGCGCCGCCGCGGGCAGAAGTTCGCTGCCCGCATCCAGCGCCTCTTGGCCCACGGCGAAATCCCGCCATTGCAGTTGCGCGCCGGCCGCTTCCAGCACCTCGCGGGCCGCGGAGATGACCTCCGGGCCAATGCCGTCGCCATGGAGCAGGGTGACTTCCCGCACCCGCTAGTATAACGGCACCGCCCAGTCGCCTGGCTTCACCGGTGCGCCGCCCCGGCCGCTGTCGCCGCCGCCGGCGCGGAGAACGTGGGACGGACATACACGGCTGTCCATTCGCGGCAATCCATCGGTGGCAACGCGAGGAATCTCGTGCCGTTCCCGGGCCCTGTTGTCGGCCGGCATAACCAGCCGCGGCCCCCAACGCGGGACGCGGGCGACCGTCCATTCGCGGGGGCCGCGCCATTTGCTCGGGGAGCAAAGCGGGCGCGGGAAGGCCGCGAAATTCCCCTGCGCCGCAGGCGCTTTGGCAATCGCTGCGGCCCGCCCTGCAGCGAAGCGGCGCGGCCCCCAAAGCCGGGGTCCCCAACGCGCAGCGGCGCGCGTTGGGGTGGAGCGACGCGTCGGCTGGGCTGGGGCGGGCCGGGGTCCCCGGCCCAGCCGCCGCGTAAGCGGGACGCGCGGCGAACCCGGGGTCCCCAACGCGCAGCGGCGCGCGTTGGGGTGGGCAGCCGCGCTGGGGCCCGCGCCAAGCAATCGTTCGCCGTTTGCCCCGCTGGCGGGCAGCCATGTCGGCGCAACAGCTTGGCTGCGAACCGCATCCTAAGCTTTTCGAGGTCCCAGTTCCGCTGCCGTGTTCACGCCCTCCAATGCGCCGGCTCCGCCTGGCGGTCCGGACGTCATTGCCGAAGCCGCTTGCCCGCGTTGTGGCGTGCTGGCGCCCGCTGCCGCCGCGCGTTGTCCCGGCTGCCAATATTTCCTCCGCCTGCCGGAGATTTTGCCCTTCCTCCGCCGCCCCGGCGCGCGGCTGGCTCTGCTGGCCGGCTTTTTGGGAATCCTCGGAGCGGTCAGCTATGGCCTGTCCGCCGCGGCCGGCATGGCCCTCGCCGCTTGGGCGCTGGCGGCATTACGCTCGGAGGACAATCGCCGTTTGGCCCCGGGCGTCCGGCTTCTCGCCGCTGGCGCATTGGCCATTAGCCTGGCCGGCTTGGTGCTCGGCGGATGGGGACTCTACGGGCGCTATCTTCAGCCGCATTGGCAAGGTATCCACGATTGGGAGCGCCGCCAGACCGTGCTCAACACCTTTCGCGTGCTCACCGCCGCGGAGATGCGCTACAACCGCCGCCATCCCCGCCGAGGGTTCAGCGCGCGATTGGATCAATTGACCGCCAATGGCCGGCGTCTGGGAGTTAGCCCAGCGTTGCTTTTCGGCGCCTACACCTTCCGCCGCTTCGGTTATGACTACCGCTATCGTCCCAATTTCGGGCGGCCGAGTCGCGGTCAGCGGGGCGCCCCGCCCGCAGCAAAGCCGGGGCCCGCGCGAGTCAACGGGTACCGCATCTTCGCCCGTCCCGCGGTGCTCGGCGCCGGACCCTGCTATGTCTGCGGCCCGGACGGCTTGCCGCAGCGTCTCCCCTGCCGTCCACTCCGGCAAGCCCCGCGTTTCCGCTAGGATCACGCTCCCGCGGCATCGCGGGTCCGGCCACTCGCGCCATCTTGAAAGGCCCTGATGCGCTGGCAATCATCCCTTACCGGCTGTCGCAGCCTCACCGCAGCCCTGCAACCCCGGGGCGTTCCAAAGCCCCGCAGCGCGGGGCGCCCCAAAGCGGGCGGCTGGGCCGCATGCCAGGTTATGGCGGAAGCGGCTCGGAGTCGAACCGAGCGGCGATGCCAAGCAGGCACCCCCCATTGGTTTTGAAGACCAAGACGGCCACCGGGCCGCAGACGCTTCCAAGTTTTTTTATGATACCGGTAACGCCGCTCGGGCAGCGCTTGGCGCGGTGCCTCGCCCCGTGCGGGGCCCCGGCTTTGGGCTATTGCCCGGCGCGCGTCCCGCTTGGCGCACGGGCGGGGCCGGGGACCCGAGCGCCCCAGCCCCCGCCCGCGCTTAGCTGTGGCCGCGCTGCTGGCCCGCACGCGGGTTCCGCAATCCCGCCGGCGAGGACGCCGGCGCACCGCGCCGCCCGGCGCAATGTTGCAGCCTTCTCGCGCTGGCTTTGCCCCCGGTGCAAGCGGCGCGACCCCGCGAAAGGCCCCGCGCCAAGACCAACGCCAACGGCTGCGGCGTATATTGGGAGCCTGCGCGGTTCAACCCGTTCGGCAAGGGGGCGCAATGATTGAGCAAGCGATACGCGAGCAGTTGGCGGCGGCGCTGCGCGGCGGCCAGGCGCATGCCCCGTGGCGGCCCATCTTGACCGGCGTTCCTGCCGCGCTGCGCGGCAAGCGCCCGCGTGGACTGGCCCACAGCCCATGGGAGCTGCTGGAGCACCTGCGCCTCGCCCAGTGGGACATCTTGGAGTTCTGCCGCAATCCCGGCCATGTCTCGCCGGAGTTTCCCGCCGGCTACTGGCCGCGCGCGGCGGCGCCGCCCAATGCCGCCGCCTGGGCCAAGAGCGTCCGCGCCTTCGCGGCCGACCTGGAAGCGATGGCCGCCCTGGTGCTGGATCCCGCCGTGGATTTGACCGCACCGATCCCCCACGGCCAGGGCCAGACGATCATGCGGGAAGCCCTGCTGGTCGTGGACCACAACGCCTACCACCTAGGCCAGATGGTGGCCGTGCGGCGCCTTTTGGGTGCGTGGCGGGGTTAAACCGGCAACCTCATTTGCAGCTGTGCCGGAATAGGCACTGAGCACCTTCGAAAGCAATAACGTTCGGGTAAACGCGATTGACTCGGAGCGGGGGGGGGTAACTCTCTTTGTCGTCGGCGGTGGCGCAGGGCAGAAGCCGCCACGCTGATGGAGGTACAAAATGACGGAAGCGGTCTTCGCCGCCCCCGCCGTGGTCGCGGGCTTGGCGGCGGTGTTGGCCATCGCGCCCGGCGGGCGCGCGACGCGCGGGGCCGCCCCCCAGGCCGTGTCGAAGGGTTCGGCCTCCCAAGCCGCGCCGGCCCCGGGGATCATTGACGGCCGCCTCGACCCCCAGGACATCCCGAACTCCACGGCCTACCGCCTTTGGCTGCTGGCCGCGTCGGAGTCCAGGACCGGGGCGGTGGCCCCTACGGCGCGCACGGAGGCGATGTTGATGGACGCAGGCCTGCGCGGCGGCGACGTTGCGGCCGCGATCGCGATTCTCTCCCGCTTCGAGAAAAAATACCAGGCGCTGATCGCCGCTTACAACCGCTCGCCGGAGGTCTTTGACCGCAGCAGCTCCGGGCTTGCGGATTTCCTCGCCCGGCGTGACGCGTTGGTCGCGGCGACGCGGGCCGAGCTGATCGCCGGGCTCTCCGCGCCCGGCCAATCCCGGCTCGACGCCTTCGTGAAGGGGCAAAAGCGGTACATGCGGATCTCGAGAGGCGTAAAATGAGGCACATTCAATTTCGATGCGCCGCCTTGTTGACGCTGGCCGCTGCGCTGCTCCTCGCGGGTCCGGCGCTTGCCCAGGGCTGCCGGGGCGTTATGACGCCGGAATACAGCACCTATGTTAGCTACTCCGTGGGCGCCAGCTACACTATCTATTCCACAGTTGTGCTCGACGGCTCGACCGAGATCGGCAATACGGAGTATTGCAATCTTTCCGGTGTGACCCACACGCCCACGGTTCGCGACCGATTGGGCTCCGCCTCGGGCTCCGGTTCCGGGGCGCCGGTGAGCCCCGCGGCGTACCTTTCCCAGGAGGAAACGGAGCAGATCGTCGGTGTCCCTAGGGTGGTCTATTACGAGTCGGCCTCGGCGGACGTCTACTGCAGCGCGGTGGGGGAGATCTATAGCTGGAGCCAGCCGGAGATCACCCTCGCGATCGGCGTGAACCGGTATCTTTTTACAGGTCACATAGACCCCAACCTCGGGTGCGAATACGACCTAACCTGCGCCAACGGCAACGGCGCGGCCCGCTGCGGGACCTATTCTACGGACTGGATTTACGATGAGGAGGACGGTAATGCGTATTGCACGGAGCACCCGTGGATCGTGACCGATTGGCTGATCTTCAATTCAAACTGTGACGCCCTTTTCGGTCCATTTCCCGTGCCCGGACCGGGGGACTGCCAGTGATGGCGCCCCGAGCGCGGGCGAAGTGAGGTGACCGCCGTACCAAATCGGGAGGAGAAAGGGTTGCGCGGCCCTGCGCGGTGGGTGCGCCGAGTTAGGGCTGGGCCCTACCCGGAGCAGGAGGAGTGGGAATTTGACCCGGAGGGACGGCTCGTAAGCCGCACCTGGGCGGCTGGCGGCGGGGCGCCGCGCCGCGCGCAATATTTCTACGATGCGCAGGGTCGTGAGGTCGAGTTCCGAGAGGACGGTCCGGGGGGGGAACTGTTAACGCGGCGCCAATACGACTCGGCCGGGCGTCTCTCCCGCACCGAAGGCGGATCCGCCGAGGAGCCGCGCTTACTGGCGTGGCGCAGCTACCGCGCGGATGGCTCGTTTACGCAGCGCAGCCCCCGGCCGGCGAGCGGGCCGCCCCGAGGCGTGCTCAGAGTCCTGCCCGGCTTTCACCAGCTGTACCGCATGCCGGGGCTGGCGGCCCTGCGCACCGAGTTTAGCCCCGCGGGCCTGGCCTCGTGGTCCGTGTTCGAGCCCGACGACCCGGCGAGCGGCTATGTCGTGTTCGGGCGGTATACAAGCGTGTTTTTGCTGGTCGAGGAATTCGCGACCCCTCCATGGGCGGTTGCGGCCCCGTCCGCTTCCGCGGACTTTCGCTGGCCGGGCGGGGATCAGCTCGCTCGGCTGGCGGCCGCTGCGGAACAGCGTACGCGCTACGAATACGACGCGGCGGGCCGGGAGGTCTTTCGGTGCAGCGAGGCTGCGGGCGGGCTGCTCTGGCGGGAGCTGCGGACGGAGTGGAATCAGGCTGGGGATCCGGCGAGCACGAGCGAGAATTCCGCCGCTGGCCACCGGAGCAAGACCGTGTACTCCTACGAGTACGACGACTACGGCAACTGGACGCGGAAGGTGGCGCGGTCCGAGCCGGCGGAGGGGCAGGCGGCTTTAGTGAGCGAGGAGGAGCGGGCGATCACCTACTATTGATCCAGCCCGGCGGGATATTGTAGGCCTGCCCGGGACTTGCAGCGCGGTGGGAACGATCTTCAGCTCGACGGGGGGCACGATCTGGGTGCGGTTGGCCGTGACCAATTACGTCTACTCCGGCATTGAAGAGCTCGGCACACCGCCGCAGAACTATTGCGGCTATAGCAAAGATTGCCCGAACGGCAACGGGGCGGCGTCGTGCGGGGTCGATTTCCTGCTGTACCCGGACCAGGGGACGTGTCTACCCTACGCCTATACCTGGCAGTTGGTTGTGAACGGCGACTGCTTCTCCGTCGGCATCGAGAGCATGTCGAACACGGCAAAGAATTGCACCTGAGGCGCGGATGAGCCAACGGCCTGTCGCCGACCCGCGCCTTTGCAAAGCCGACTACGGCGTCTCGGGCCCCGTTCGCTCCCTGGTCCATAGATTCGGGCCGCCCGGGCGAGTAACCGAACGGGAAGTGGCCTTCAGGCCGACCGGCGAGGTGAGCGGAATACGCGAGACGACAGCGCAGCCGAGTGGCGGCGTCCGGTGGAGCAGCGTGGACTATGTTTACGGCCCGGATGCCAGACTGAGTGAGCGGGTCAGGACGGGCGAAGGCGGCGTTCCGCGCCGCAGGTTTTACGAGTACGACGACCAGGGCCGGCTGGTAAGGGTATGGTCGGAAAGCGCAGGCGGCCGCGTGACAGTGCAGAGAATCCTGTTCCGGCCGGACGGCGCCGCATCGCGCCAGGACATTCTCCCCGTCCCGGCGCCCGGCACTCACGTGTCGCATATCGTTCCCAACGGCCGCATGGGCTATTCCGCGCCGGGGATCACTGGGATCCGGACCGAATACGACTCATTTGGCATACCTCATTGGTCGGTAATGCTGGCGCAGCCGCCGCACGGGTCGTTTGGCATCTTCAGCCGTTACCATGGCCCCGAGGCCCTGTTAGAGGAGGAATTTCGCGCCGAGCTTCGGGCCGGGGACCTGCCAACGCCGGGGTCCGACTGGCGCTGGCCCGGCGCGCAGATGTTGGCGCGGCTGAGGAGGGAGGACGCAACCTCGTCGGCCAAATACGAATACGATGCAGCCCACCGCTGCGTACACCGTGTCGTGAATCTCGGTCCGCTCCTGGCGGAAGAGAGGTGGACAGAGTTCGACTCCCACGGCAATCCGGTGCTCGATCGCACCCGGTCGGCGGAGGGCCCGGAGACCCTAGTCCGAACGGGGTACGGGTACGATCCGTCAGGCAACTGGACGCGGAAGGTGGTGCGGTCCGAGCCGGCCGAGGGGCAGGCGGCCATGGTGAGCGAGGAGGAGCGGACGATCACCTACTATTGAGCCAGCCGGGCGGGATATTCCTGGCCCGCCCCGGATTTGCGGCGCCGTGGGCACGACCCTCCGCTCGGCCGGAGGGACAGTTTGGGTTCGGTTGCGCGACGAATGGGCTCCGGCCTGCGCCTACCAAAGCCCTCGGCGATGCGGCTCGCACCCTCATTGCAGCGTCTGCACAGCCGGCACCGGGCCCACGCCGGGCTTGGGAGCGCCGGCGTCCCGCGGGGCCCAAGGTTGAGCGGCTAGCCCGCAAGCGCGACGCAGCACCGCTGGAATGCGCGCCAGTTAAAGGGGCATGCCTGCCGCTGCTCGCGGCTGTCACCAGCGCAACGCGCTGGACCCTGCACTCCCCGGCAGCCATTCGCCGGACGACCTATTGGGCCGCCACGCCTAACCAGCCACTGTCTGGGGCGTTGGCAGATGCGCCGTGCCGCGCATGACTCCGCGTTCTGGATACAGAGCGAAGGCGGCAAATGAAGGGCGCGGACCCCAGCCCCGCCAGCGGCGGGGCGTCCCGCTTAATTCATCCCAGGCGCGGGCTGGGCCGGGGCCCCGCATTCCCCAGCCCATGCCCGTGAGCCGTCGGGGGCCGCGCCACCTCGCCGGCCGGGGGGGCCGCCCTGCGGAGTTTCTCGGCCTGTCGCACCGGCGCGATTCCCCGAGCCAACGGCGCGACCTTCCGACCGAGTGAGCATCGCGCGCGACCGCGGACCGCCCCCGTTCGCAAACGGCTGCTGACCGGTCATGCAGCATGGCGGGAATAAAAACTTTGGATTTCCCTTGGCCCCTCCCTTGCCGCTTAGAGTTTCCCTACAGACAGCGGTCGTTCACTCGGTGCGCTGGCCCAGATGCTCTTAGCCTATGACCAAGTCACCAACACATCCGACCACCCGGCACGGGGCTGTCCCACCAGATGCGGCTTTGTCGCCACGCGCGGCCGGCCGGCGCTGGGCCGCCGTGCTTCTGGTGTTGTTGGCTGCGCCGGTCGCGGCGGCGTGGGCGCAGCAGCCAATGGCGCCCGCCGCCCGCCCGGCTGCAACCGCAGCCGGCGCGCCCGCGGCCGGGGCGCCGCTGCCCGCTCCGGCGATGACCGCGCCATTGCAGACCGCGGCGCCTTTCGCTTTCAGCGCCGGACCGCTGGGCACGCTGGACCTTACGGGCGTGTTCTCGGGCATGGGCATGGTGCAGAGCAACTGGCTGGCATCCGACGCTGCCTCGCAATGGGACATTAGCAACGCCCAGGTGTTCGTGCAGAAGACAACGGGATGGTTCCAGTTCTACCTCCAAGGCGGGGCGTATAACCTGGCTGCCTTGGGCACGCCGTTTCTTTCCACCAGCAATACGCTGGGGGCGTTTTACGGGCCGCTGCCGGTAGGCTACGTCACGCTGGCGTTCGGGAACTTCTCGGTGGAAGCCGGAAGGCTGCCGACATTGATTGGGGCCGAGGATACGTTCAGCTTCGAGAACCTGAATATCGAGCGCGGTTTGTTGTGGAACCAGGAGAACGCGGTGAACCGCGGCGTGCAATTGAACGGCAGTTGGAAGCGGCTTTCCGCCGCGGTGAGCTGGAACGACGGATTTTATTCCAATCGGTTTACCTGGGTCACCGGGAGCGTATCGCTCGCATTGAACGCGGCCAACACGCTGACGTTCACGGCCGGCGGCAATGCGGGGCAGACGAAGTTCCAAACCGCAGCCACGCCGGTGCAGAACAATAGCCGCATTTACGAAATCCTTTACTCCTACAAGTCGGGGAACTGGTTCGTAGAGCCCTACTGGCAGTACACGGATGTGCCGACGAACGCCAGCATCGGCATCGCTCAAGGCGCGACGACGGACGGGGGCGCGCTGCTGTTGAATTACAACTTCCCGCACGGCGTCTCGCTGGCGCTGCGGCCGGAGTACATCGCCACCAGCGGGAGCGCGGCGAATGGGGCGGTGAACCTGTTGTACGGGCCGGGCAGCAGCGCCTGGTCGCTCACCGTGACGCCGACCTATCAAAGAGGCGACTTTTTCCTGCGGGCGGAGCTTTCGGTGGTGCAGGCGAACGGGGCCGCGCCAGGAGACGCCTTTGGACAACAGGGCCTGAACAACTCCCAGACGCGTGGGGTCGCGGAAGCTGGATTCCTGTTTTGACGTGGCGATGGTAAAGACCATGCTGCTCTACCGCAATCCAAGGGAATGTCCGGGAAGCCAGAGAACCTCGTGGCGCCGGAGCGGACCGAGGCGCTTGCCGTGATGCACCCCGGCAGACTGGGCGCCAGGCTCGCGCGGATTCACCGCCCAACCGCCGGCGCGCCGCGGAGCGGACGCCGGCGCCACTTTGCCAGAAACAGGTAACGATTCACACCGCCAAAGGGAGATCCGTTATGGCAACAGAAGCTGAAGCGACAATGAAACCAACGCTCGGCCTGACTGGGTTAACGATGAACGCAATGGCGCTCATCGCGCCCGGAGCGTTCCTCTGGCTGACCTTCGTGGCGCAGGGAACGGCCGGCAATACCGCGCCGGCCATGTGGGCGGGCATCGTGCTGGCGCTGGTGCTGTGCCTAGCGACGGCATTCTGTTACGCGGAACTGGCCAAGTTATACCCGGGGCCGGGCAGCTCCTATTTTTTCGCCGAGCAGGCCTTCCTTCGGCACGACAGCACATGGCGATTTGCCCGGCTCTCGAAGTTCATCGTGGGCTGGGGTTCGCACCTCTACTACTGGATCTACCCGGGGGTGATGTGCGGCGTGATGGGTGTTCTCTGCGGCTACCTGGCCGGCACCCTGTTCCCCCATTTCATGAGCGCATCGAATCCGGGGCCGATGTTCATGATGATCTGCGCCATCGCCACGGCGTTCGGCGTGGCCTATATCGCGCATCGCGGGGTAACCAGTTCGACCGGAGTAGCGATCGCGATCAATATCGTCCAGATTACCGCGCTGCTGGTGTTTGCAGTGATGGCCCTGATGTACCGGCACAGCCATCCGCCGGGTTCCGTGGCCTACCAATGGGATGCGTCCAGCCAGAACGCGTACCACTACCAATTCGCGACCACTACGAAGACCGTGCATGGGCAGGAAATTACCAACATCGTTCGCAATGCCGCGGGGGCGCCGATGCCCCTGCTGGGCGCGAACGGGCGGCCCGTGCCGTTCAAGATCAGCTATCCGCGGCACGATGCCGCGGGGAATTTTCTCTCGCACCCCACGGCGTCCTCGGTGGTCGGGATACACAATTTCGGCTGGCTTTTCGTGCAGGCGACGATCGCGATTTTGATTCTGGTCGGATTTGAGTCGGTGACGGCGATGGGCGCGGAGGCGCTCGACCCCAAAAAGCACATTCCGGTCGCCGTGATCACGTCGCTGGTGGTGCAGGGGGCTTTCTGCTATCTGCTAGAGTACTTTGCCGCCAACTATTTCCTGAACAGCGGCTACACCATGCAACAAGCGGTGGGCTCGGCGGCGCCCATCGGCGACATGATGGTGATGGTCGGCGACGCGCTGTTCAACGGTCACGGCCATGCGTTCATGCTCATTGAGTCGGCCACCGTGTTCCTGGCGATCATCGGCACGACGCTATCGTGCATCAACACGGGGGCTCGTGTGACCTACGCGATGGGCAAGGACGAGGAGCTGGGTTCGCACTTTGGCTGGCTGCATAAAAAGAATCTGACGCCGCACCGTGCGATCTGGACGCTGGCCACGATTTCGGCGGTGCTGGGCTGCTGCACCGTGGTCAACCTGTTCGGGGACGCGGGGGCTCTGAGCCAAGCGACCTTGAAAGCCCTGCCACGGGGTTTCTGGTCGCGCTTTGGGTATCTCTCGCCGGCGCACATGGCGGCATTGCCCAACTCGCTGTTGACCATCACGCTGGCATCGAACTTCGGGACCTTCCTGCTGTACGGTCTGAGTTGCGCGATTTGCATCGTGGCGTTCCATGGCCATCCCCGGTTCCACTTCGTAAAGCACGTGCTGATTCCGGTGTTCGGCATGGTGGCGAACCTGGCGTGCATGGCGTTTTATCTGATCGGGCCGTTCATGGGGTTTGGGACCAAGCTGGAGCCGCTCACCGCGCTCGGCATAGCGATCGTTTGGGGCATTTATGGCGGCGTCTATTTCGTGACCCAGAGCAAAAAGAAGGGGCGGACGACGCTGATTTCGAACCGGTCCGGCGGCGCTGAAACCGCATAGCTGGGGAACCCGGCGCCGGCATGCCGCAGGCGCGGGCTATCCGCCGGCATGCCGGACGGGTGGCGGCAAACCGGCCCCATGGTGGCGCCAGCGCAGGGGGAGGAAGGGGCGCATGGCCAGCCCTCGCGGCGTGGTGCTAGCTTGGGAAGCGATGATCGAGTTGGAGTATGCGCATCGGTCGGTGACCGGGCCGGTGCGCGCCGGCAACGAGGATGTTATCGGCTGCTCGGAGCCTGGAGACGCCGCGGACGCGGCGGCGCGCGGCTGGCTGTTCGCGCTGGCGGATGGGGTGGGCGGGGCAGCGGGGGGCCGGGTAGCGGCCCGCGCCGCGGTCGAAGTTCTGACCGCGGGCTACCGGACCGGCGCAGGCGGGGAGGAGCCGGCGGCGCGGCTGGAGCGGCTGGTGCGCGAGGCGAACCAGCACATTGTGGACCTGGCGCAAGCGCTGCGCGCGAGGCGAATGGCGACGACCCTGGTGGCCTGCGTCATTCGCGGCGCGGAGGCGACGATCGCGCATGCCGGGGACTCGCGCTGCTACTTGCTCCGAGACGGGTACGCGCACTCCCTGACCCGCGACCATCTGCGCCAGCGGCGCAGCTGGCTGCCGTGGCGGCCGGCGCCGGACCCGGTGCTGGTGCGCAGCCTGGGCGCGGACCTGTTCGTGCGCCCCGCGCTGCGCCGCCAAAAGCTGTGCGCGGGTGACGTGTTGGCGCTGACCAGCGATGGCCTGCACGCGTCCCTCAGCGGGGCGGACCTGGCACGGGCGGTGCGCCAGGCCAGTGGGCTGGAAGCGGCCGCCGAGGAACTGGTCGCGCTTGCCGCTGAGCGGGACGGCAGAGATAATATCAGCGTCGTGCTGATCCGGATTTTGCGCTCGGGTCCGCGCGGCGGCGACCCGCAACTGGCGCGATAGCGGTTCGCCGCGTTGACGGCGGGTGCGCCCGCTCTCCATGCCCTCCCTGCAAGCCGGCGACCAACTGGACCGTTACCGCATTGATGCGCTGGTCGCGCGCAGCGGGATGGCCTCGATCTTCCGCGCCACCGACACGCGCGACGGGCACAGCGTGGCGATCAAGATTCCGCATCCGGAAACGGAAGCCGATCCCGTCTTTTTCGATCGCTTCCGGCGGGAGGCGGAGATCGGCCAAAAGCTGGATCACCCCGGGGTGATGAAGGTGTACCCCAACCCCGGCGCAAGCCGCGTGTACATGGTGATGGAATGGGTGGAGGGGAATCTGCTGCGGCGCCTGCTGCAGCGGCAGGCGCGGATGGCGCCGGAGCAGGCGATCCCGCTGGTGATTGGCATAGCCGACGCGCTCGATTACATCCATCGCCAAGGAGTCGTGCATCGGGACCTGAAACCGGAGAACATCATGATCGAGCCCGACGGCCATGTGAAGCTGATTGACTTCGGCGTGGCGGGCAGCTTTGGCGCGCGGCGCCTGACGTTCGGCAAGCTCTCCCAGGTGGTGGGCACGCCGGACTATATCTCGCCGGAACAGGTGCGGGGAAAGCGCGGCGATGGACGCAGCGACATCTATGCCCTGGGCGTGATGCTGTATGAAATGCTGGCGGGCCGCGTGCCGTTCGAGGGTGGCAACCCGTTCGCCATCATGCACGACCGGCTGATGAACCATCCCACGCCGCCGCGCGTCCTGAATCCGGACATCTCTCCTGCCCTGCAAGAGGTGATCTACCGCGCCTTGGAGCGGGAGCCTCAGGACCGTTACTCCACCGCCGCGGAGATGGCCTGGGATCTGGAGCACCTGGATCAGGTGCATCCCAAGGAGCGCCCCGAGCTGACGGAGTGGAAAAAGCGGAAGACGCCGTGGCTGCGCCGCGCATTGTTTTATGCGGCCATGGCGGCGGTGCCGCTGGCGGTCTTCGGCCTCCTGTATCTGGTCGCGCATATGGGGAAATAGATAATTTTGATGGCCGGCATCATCACAGGGCGGGACCGCGCGGCGCCAAGTACCGCGATAATGAACCGGTATTTGATGCGACGGTCTCCGGGAGCGCTCGCCCGTGGAGAAGATGATGTCTAGCGCCACCGCTCTGCAGCACCTGCCCGCCTGGGAGGCGGCGCGGGCGGCGTTTCTGCGCACGGCGGATCCAGCCCAGGCGCAAGCCGCCATAGCGGCGGCCACCGATGCGGTGGTGAAGGAGGCGTTCCACGCGGCGATGCCGCGCGGGGCTCCGGCAACCCTGCTGGCGCTGGGAGCGTACGGGCGCGGGCGGCCGTTTCCGCACTCCAGCATAGAGCTGCTGCTGGTGTGCTCCAGCGACGGCGAGCTCGCGGATCTTCAGCCTCTGCTGCCTGGGTTCACGCAGCGGCTGTGGGAGCGGGGACTGTCGCTGCGCTGCGCGGCGTGCACGATAGCGGCGGCGCTGGAGCCCAACGCGCGGGAGTTGCAGGTGCTGTTGGGCCTACTGGACCGGCGCCTACTGGGCGGGGATGGATCGCGGCTGGAGCGCTTGGAGAGCGAACTGCCGGCGGCATTGGGCCGCCTGGGCACGCGCCTGCGCCCGGAACTGGCGCAGGCGGTGCGGGCGCGGCATGAGCGCTACCGGAACACGCCCCACCATCACCTGCCGGATGTAAAAGAGGGACCGGGCGGCCTGATGGACCTGCACGCGCTGCGGCTACTGCGCATGCTGCGCGGCCGGGACGCCGCGGCGGAGCTTCCGGCGGAGCTGTTTTTCGCCCGGGTGCGCTGCTATTTGCACTTCACGACTGGCCGCAATTGCAACCTTGTGGACGAAACCGCGCGCGCGGCATTGGCACGGCCGCCCTTTGTGCCGGCGGCGGAGACGGCGCGCGACTGGATGCGCGGCTATTACGCGCAAGCCCGCGCCGTGCTTGCGGCGCTGCGGCCGGAGTTGGAGTCCGCGGAGCGGGTGTCCGGCTCGCTGCTGGGGTCCTATCACGACTACCGCGCCCACCTTTCCAACGCGGATTTTACGGTGACCAGGGACCGGCTGCTTCTGCGCCATCCCGCGCAGTTCGCCGCGGACCCGGAGCGGATGATTCAAGCGCTGATGTTCGCCGGCCGGCACGGCGTCGAGCTGGCGGCGGATACGGCCGCGCGGCTGCTGGCGGCACGGCCGGTGCTGGAGGATTACCTGGAGCGGCGGGGGGCGCGCTGGGCCGTGCTGCGGGATCTGCTGCCGCTGCCGCGCGCGGAGGTGGCGCTGCGGGCGTTGCATGGGCTGGGGCTGCTGGGCGTGTTGCTGCCGGGCTGGGAGGCGATGGAAGGCCTGCCGGCGGAGACGCCGGAGGCGCGATTCACGGTGGACGAGGAGGCGCTACAGTGCTTCGCCGCACTGGCCCGCTTGCGCAGCCCGCTGCGCGGCGATGCGGATCCGCTGCGGCGCCGCTTCGCAGCGCTGCTGGGCGAGTGCGATCAGCCAGTGGAGTTGAGCCTCGCCGCTCTGCTGCAGGCGATGCCGGCGGAACAAGCGCGGGGCGCCGTGGCCGCTCTGGCGGCGCCGGAAGAATCCCGGCGCCGGATTGAGTTTCTGCTTGCCCATCGCGCCGGGCTGGAAGCGGCGCTGAGCGCCCGCGATCTGGGCGACGGGGAGCAGGCGCGCGCGCTGGCGGCGCTGGCGGGCGCCATTGAACAACTGCAGCCGTTGGTGCTGCTCACCTACAGCCATGTTGCCGGCAGCGGGGCCGCGTGGAATGAATGGCGGCTGGAGCAGTTATGGCAGGCGTATGCGGCGGCGGGCACGGCGCTGATCTGCGGGTTGGAATCGGACCGCATTGAGCAGGCGCCGGCGGAGCTGCTGGGCCGGGCGGAGTTCATCCGCGGCTTTCCGGCGCGCTATCTGCGCGTTCACGGCCACGCCGATTTGGAGATGCATTTGCGGCGGGCGGCCGCGCGCCGCACAACCGGCGTGGCGGTGAATCTGGAGCCAACGCTGGCGGCGTTTCGGCTGACCGTGATCGCGCGCGACCGGCCCGGGTTGTTCGCTTCTTTTGCCGCGGCTTTGGCCAGCTTCGGGATGAACATTCTCAAGGCGGAGGCGTTTGCCAACCGCAACGGCGCCATTCTGGACACCTTCGTGTTCGCCGATCCCAACCGGATGCTGCAGCAGAATCCGTCGGAGGCGGAGCGGCTAACGGATTTGTTCCGGCGCGTGGCGCTGGGCCAAACCGATGCGCCGCGCCTGATGCGGAGCGTGGCGGCGCCGGCATCCTCGGCGGCGCGGCGGGCGCGAGCGGAGGTGCGATTTGAGGACGAACCTGCGGGCCGGGCTACGCTGGTGGAGGTGCGGGCAGAGGATCGTCAGGGCCTGCTCTATAGCTTGGCTTCCACCTTGTCCCAGTCCGGCTGCGACATTCACGTGGTGCTGATTGATACCAAGGGGCAGCAGGCCCATGACGTGTTCTATGTTGCCTGCCAGGGAAAGCCGTTGGACGAAGATCTGCGGACGCAGCTCGCCGCCAAGCTGCGCGCGGCCTGCTGATCCGGCGCGCCAGGCAGTGGCGCTCCGGGCATTCCAACGCGTGCCTCAAGCGGGCCCAGTCTCGTTGCCGTTCCGCCTTGGCCTCTAAGCGCCCGCGCCGTCCCGCCGCGCGGGGCGTCCCTGAATGGGCGGCTGAGCCGCTTGGAAATGCGCCCGCACGCGGGCCAGGTCTTCGGCGGTGTCCACGCCGATGGTATCGTGGGCGGTTTCGGCCACGGCGATAGACCAGCCATTTTCCAAAAACCGCAGTTGCTCCAGTTGCTCGGCGGTTTCCAGCCGGCCGGGCGGCCAGGCAATGAACGCGGCCAAGGCCCGGGCGGAGTAGGCGTAATAGCCGAGATGCTTGCGATAGGCGGGCGCGCCGCTGCGCGGGAAGGGAATGGCCGCGCGGGAGAAATACAGCGTCCGGCCGGCGGCGTCGCAAACAACCTTTACGGCGGCCGCATCGGTCGCATGGCGGGGGTCGAGCGGCGTCGCCAGCGTGGCGATTTCGATCTCCGGGGCGGCGAAAAGAGCGTCGAGCAAGGCGTCCAGCATTTCCCCGCGGACCATCGGCTCATCACCCTGGATATTCACCACGGCGCTGGCGGGATGAGCGTGGAGGACCTCCGAAATGCGGCTGGTCCCGGAGGTATGGGCGCCGTCCGTCAGCATCACCGGGATTCCGGCGCCGCGGCAGGCGGTGGCGATTTCCTCGGCGTCGGTCGCCACCCAAAGTTCGCGCAGCCGGCGGCAGCCGCGGGTGCCCTCATAGACGCGCTGGATCATCGGCCGGCCGGCAATATCCGCCAGCGCCTTGCGCGGCAGCCGGGTGGATCCCAGCCGCGCGGGGATGACGCCAATGACGTCGGTGGTGGCTTGCATTGCGGCGCGGGAGGTCAGGGCAATTGAACGGTGTCCGGAACGACGAGAACATCGGCGCCGTAGTAGCCGCGAACCGCCTGGATGCTGGCCGGCGCCGCCGCGCGCCACAGGCCATCCGGCAGATAGGCAACGCGGCGGTGTAGCGCCGCCGACCACGCCATCCGCGCCGCCAGCACCGGAATGATAGCGCGAGCGGCGGTCAGTTCACTTGAGGGCGCGGCGCCGGCCAGCGGCCCGGTGTGGCCAATCTCGTTGCTGCGGAAGATCATGGCGCGCTGGCCGCCGAGGCCTCCGGATGGCGGCCCACCGGAATGCCCTGCTGCAAATCGAAATAGAGTAGGGCGGCGCGGGCGGCCCAGGTGGAACGCGGCCAGCGGCGCTGCAGGTCGGCGATGGAGTTGTACGCCTTGCGGCGGTAGTCCCGCGCTTTGCCCGGATTGCGGTGCGGCCCGGAATGGTTGTAGATGGCCACCGCCGCCGCTTCCCGGTAGACGATGCCATACGCCACCTCGGCTGCCAGAGGGCTTTTGGGGTATTGATGCCAATAGCTGCGCATCTTGCCGATTTCCTTGCCGATGCAGCTCGGCTTCTCGGCCCAGTCGCTGCAGGTCAGCTTCTCGCGCAAATGCAGGTACTCGGCCCGCGCCGCCCACTGCGTTTTCGGGAACTTGCTCACCACCTTGCGCAGCAGCCGGTTGCTGGGCCGGTCGTAATCCGAAAAGCCGCTGCTCGGCGTCATGCCTCCGGCGGTGTCCAGCTGCCAGGTGATCTCCGCCGCGCGATATAGCGCTTCGGCGGCGCGGAAGCTGTGCGGAAATTCGTCGTAGACCTGGTAATACAGCCGGGCAGCGTTCTTGGCGGCATGCTGTTCGCCGCTAAATTGCTCGGCGCGTTGTTCCAAATCATCGGCGGCGCCGAACAGAATCTCCGCCGCTTTCGGGTTGTTCAGCAGCACCAACCCGCGGTTCAGCATCCACCCGGAGCGCCCCGCGAACACTTGCGCGTAGCCGTGCGCCACGCGCAGGATCGCCACCTCCTGGCCAGGCTGTACCTGCCCTACCGACGCGCTGGTCACGTCGGGGCTGATGTGCAGCGTCAATGGCATCACCGCCACGGCCCTGGTGGGCGACAGCGGCGTGGGGCTGGCGGCGGGAATCCCGGCGCTAGCGCGAGGCGCGGCCAGCAGGCAAAAGGCCGCCAGCGCCGCGAGAGCCAACGGCGGCGCGGCGAATCGCCGGCGCGGCGGGCGCAAGAAATGGGCCACTTACACCTCCAAAATCACGGGCAGGATCAGCGGGCGCTTGTTGGTTTGCTTTTGCAAAAACCGCTTCAAGTCGCGCCGGATCTTTTCCTTCATCAGCGAGCCGTCGCTGCGTTCCTCGCTGCTGCATCCTTCCATCGTTTCCCGCACCAAGTCGCGGGCGCGGCCCAGCAAGCCGTCCGCCAACTCCGGGCTGATGAATCCGCTGGTCACGATCTCCGGCGGTGTATGCACCCGTCCCGTCTGCGGGTTGACCGCGACGATGGGCAGCACGATCCCGTCGGCGGCGATGTGGCGGCGGTCCCGGATCACCACGTCCTCGACCAGTTCGTCGGCGCTGCCGCCGTCAATCAGCACATGGCCGATCGGCGCGGTCCCGGTGCGCGTCAGGCCCTGGTTGTCGAGCTCCAGAATCTCCCCGTCGAGCGCCACGTGGGCCTCCAGCTTGGGAATCCGCAGGCTGCGCGCCAGGGCCGCATTCTGGCAAAGCTGGCGGTATTCGCCGTGGACCGGAATGAAGTGGCGCGGCCGTACCAAGCTGACCAGCAGCTTCAATTCCTCCTGGCTGGCATGTCCGGAGACGTGCACCGGCGGCCCGCCCTCGTCCTCATAGATTACGTGGGCCCCGCGCCGGTAAAGATGGTCAATCATCCGGTAGATTTGCTTCTCGTTGCCCGGGATGATGCGGGAAGAAAGTACTACCGTATCGCCCGGGGCGATTTCCACGGAGCGATGGTTGTTGACCGCGGCGCGGGCCAGCGCCGACATGGGCTCGGCTTGGCTGCCGGAGATGACCGCCACCGTCTGCTCCCGTGGCGCCGTCCGCAGGTCGGCCTGGCGCAGCAGCAGGCCATCGGGAATGTCCAGGTAGCCCAGGCGGTGAGCGATCTCGGTGTTGCGCTCCATGCTGCGCCCGACGAAAGCCACCTTGCGGCCGTATTCCCGCGCCATGTCCAAGGCCAGTTGAATGCGATGAATGGAGCTGGTGAAGCAGCAAACGTACAGGCGCCCCGCGGCTTGATTGAAGATGTCGTCGAAGCGCGGGCGGACCGCCAACTCGCTGGGTGTGTGCCCCCTCCGGTCCACGTTCGTGCTGTCGCAGAGCAATGCCAGAACGCCGCGCCGCCCGTAGTCGGCGAACTTGTGCAGATCGAAGGGATTGTTGTCGCTGGGAGTAGGGTCAATCTTGAAATCACCGCTGTGAATCACCACGCCGGCCGGCGTGGTGATGGCGATGGCGCAGGCCCCGACGATGCTGTGCGTGACATGGATGTATTCGATGGAAAACGGTCCTACCTGGAACGGCTCGCCGGCGCGCACCACCATGCGCCGCGTGCTGTCCAGCAGGTCGTGTTCCGCCAGCCGCGCTTCCACCATGGCGATGGTGAAGGCGGTCCCGTAAACCGGCGCCGGCGCATCGTCCAGAACGTAGGGCAGCGCGCCGATGTGGTCCTCATGGGCGTGCGTCAGCAGGATGGCGCGCACCTTGGGGCGGTTCTCCAGCAGGAAGGAGACGTCGGGCACGACGATGTCCACGCCGAGCAGTTCCGGCTCCGGAAACATTAGACCGGCATCCACCACGACGATGTCCTCGCCGTAGCGAATCGCCATCATGTTGAGGCCGAATTCGCCGAGGCCACCGAGGGGGATGAGCTGTAATTTGGCGGGCATCTTACTATTCTAAAGTTGAACGGGCGGATTGCACCTGCTGGAATAGCCGCCACAAGGTTTCCACCGTGCATTGCTCGGCGCGGGCGTCGGCGCCCAAATTGGCGTCCGCCAGCGCTGCCGCCACGGTGGAGGCGGAATAGATCGTCTTCAAATTATTGCCCAGCCGCTTGCGCTTCTGGGCGAACGCCACGCGCAAAAACGACAGAAACGCTTGCCGCTCCGCCGGCGCCGGCAGCATTTTGGCCGGCTCCAGCTTGACCAGGCTAGACCAAACCTTGGGTTGCGGACGGAAGGCGCCGGGGGGAAGGTCGAACATGCGATGGGGGCGGCAGAAAAACTGCGCCGCCGCCGACAAGCGGCCGAATTCCGGGCCGGGAACGGCGGTCAGGCGATCGGCGATTTCCTTCTGTACCATGACCGTCGCATCGCGGAAAAGTTCCACCTGGCGAAAATAGCGAAACAGAATCGGGCCGGTGATGTAGTAGGGCAGATTGCCGAACAGCCGCCATGGGCCCGGCGGCGCCGCCAGTTGGCTCCAATCCAGCGCCAGGATGTCGCTGTGGCGGACTTGCACCGCGTTCTGGCTCGCGAAGCGTTCGCCCAGGCGCGCCGCCAGAAGAGGGTCAATTTCGACGACGGTGAGGCGGCAGCCGCTGGCCGCCAACAGCGCGGACAGATCCCCATTGCCGCCGCCAATTTCCAGCAGTGCTTCGCCGGATTGCGGCGCCACCGCCGCGGCCACGCGCTGCCGCCATGCCGCGTCGGCCAGGAAGTTTTGTCCCCAGCGCGCAGGCATGGCTAGCGGGGCCGGCGGGCATGCCGCCGCGGAGGCGCCTGCGGCTTAGACGTGCTTGTCAATCGCCCGCTTCAGGACGTCCTTGGGAACGAAGCCCACGATCTGTTCCTGCACCTGTCCGCCCTTGAAGAGCAACAGCGTGGGAATGCCCTGGACGCGGTACTGGGTGGGCACGGAGGGATTGTCGTCCACGTTGATTTTTCCGACCTTCAGTTTGCCGGCGAATTCACCGGCCAGCGCCTCGACATGCGGCGCGATCTGGCGGCACGGGCCGCACCACGGCGCCCAAAAATCCACGAGAACGGGCTGGTCGGATTTCAGCACTTCCTGCGCAAAGCTGGCGTCGGTGAGTTCGGTGATGTTGGCGGCCATAATCTAAATGTTTCTCCTAGAGACATTCTATTGGATGCTTTCGCGCCGTAATGGTCGCAACCGGCCCTAAAAGCCCTGCCGACGCAGGCTTGCCATGGTCGGGCTCCGGCGCTTCGCCTGGCCTGGCATGTCCCCCCCCGGCAGTGCGCCGGTCAGGCGGGCCAGATATCGGGCCAGCAGATCCACCTCCAAATTGACCGTATCGCCCGGGCGCAGTCGGCCCAGGTTGGTGTGGGTGCGGGTGTGGGGAATGATGGCGAACTCGGCGCGGTCTTCCTCCAGCGCGGCGACGGTCAGGCTGACGCCCTCGACGGCCAACGAGCCTTGCGGCGCGATCAACGGCAATAGCTGCACGGGAATGCGGACCGCCAGTCGGCCCCGTTCGCGCCGGCGCGGCGGCGCCACGAAGCCGACGCCGTCCACATGCGCTTGCACCAGATGGCCCCCCAGCGGCTGGCCCACGCGCAGGGGCAGCTCCAAATTGACCGTCTCGCCGCGGCGGAGTTGGGTAAATCGGGTGCGGCGCAGCGTTTCCGGCGCCAGATCGGCGCGGAAACCGGCCCGTCCGCCTCGTGCCGGCAGCAGTTCGGCGGCGGTCAGGCAGCAACCGCTGACCGCAATGCTGTCGCCGGCCGCCGTGCCGGACAGAAATGCCTCCGGAACCGCCACCGATAGGCGTGCGCCGTTCCGTTGGCGGGAGAAGGCCGTGACCTGGCCGACGGCGGTGACAATGCCCGTGAACATGGAACGATCATTCCTCCGCGTAGGGATCCGTCAGCAGGCCCTCGACGGCGAAATCCGGGCCGAAGCGGTGCAGCGCGAGTTCGCGCAGTGTGATGGCGCCGCCGATGGTTGCGAAGCCGGCGCCGGCCGCGAATGGGACGCCCGCCGCTCCCGCCAATAGCTTGGGAGCGTAGTACAGAAATACCCGGTTCACGGCTCGCGTTTGCAGCATCATGCCGTTGACGACGCTGCCGCCTTCCACGATCAGCGACGTGATTTCCCACTCCCCCAGGCGCGCCAGCACCTGCGCGGGGTCCGGGCGGCCTCCCCATTGCGGAGGCGCGGCCGCGGGATCCAACGTCTCGATCCGGACGCCGGCGGCCAGCAACTGCGCCCGCTTGCGCTCCTCAGGACGGCTGCAAAACACCACCACGTCCTCGCGCGCGGTGCGGACCAAGCGCGAATCCAGCGGCAGGCGGAGTTGGCTGTCCAGCACCACGCGCAGCAGCGGGCGGCGGCGCTCCTGGCCGGTGCGGTCGGTCAGCCAGGGATTGTCGGCGAGCACCGTGCCGACGCCGACCAAGACCGCATCCTGCTCGTGGCGAAGTTGCTGCACATGCCAGCGCGCGGCCTCGCCGGTGATCCATTCATGCGTGCGCGTGCCGTCGGTTTCCGCGCTCGGCGGGGCGGCGATCTTGCCATCCAGGGTCATGCCCGCCTTCAAGGTGACGAATGGCCGCCGGCTCCGAATCCAGTGGGCGAAGCTTTGATTCAGCCGGCGCGCCTCGGCGGCGCGGCAACCCACCTCGACCGCGATACCAGCCTGGCGCAGGCGCTCAAAGCCGCGTCCGGACACCACGGGGTTGGGATCCGGCATCGCCGCCACCACGCGCCGGATTCCGGCGGCTTGCACGGCATCCGCGCAGGGTGGGGTCCGGCCCTCGTGGCTACAGGGCTCCAGATTCACGTATAGCGTGGCGCCGCGAGCCCGTTCGCCCGCCTCTCGCAGCGCAACCACCTCGGCGTGCAGTTCCCGGTCGTAACGATGGAATCCCCGGCCGACGACTATGCCCTCCCGCACCACCACAGCTCCCACCCGGGGATTAGGGGAGGCGAGAGCGGTGCCCTGCGCGGCCAGGGCCAGTGCCTGGCTCATATATTCGTCGTCGTCCTGTACCGGCGGCATCGGGGCGGAGTCCTATTGTAGACGGCTGCGGTGGCCACAAAGTGTCAGCCGACCGGGCGCGGGCCGGCTCATCGCCGCGGCGGAGATCGGCCTTTGCAAGTATTTTCAGTACGTTACGGGCACCGTGGCTTGGTTCTTAAATTGCCTTCATGATGCGCATGACGCGGAGCGCTAACCCGCGGCGGCATGCCGCCTCAGGTTTTTCTTTAATTGAATTGCTGATTGTGGTCACGATCATTCTGATCCTGGCGGCGATCGCCATTCCCAAGTATTTATCAGTAAAGGAAGTGGCCAACGAAGCCGCTGCTGTCTCCGCCATGAACGCAATCCAGAACGCGGAGATGGCCTATTCCGGCGCTTATGGCGGCTACAGTGCCACCCTGGCTGATCTAGGCGGTCCCCTCGGCGCCGTGCCCACAGCCACGGCGGCCGAGTTGCTCAATTCCGATTTGGGCCAGACCACACCCACGAAATCCGGCTACGTCTTCACTTATGCCACGCAGGGCTCGACTCCAATTGAGCTATTCACCATCAACGCCGATCCGGAAATTGTCGGTGTCACCGGAGTGCGTCATTTCTTCAGCAATCAGTCTGCCGTGGTGCACTACAGGGTGGGCGGCCAGGCTAGCGTCAGCGATCCGGTGCTCTAGGTCACCGTACGGGGGTTTTCGCCCCTGATGCCTGGCCGCTGGTCCGGTGCGCCGAGTCGTTGCCGATTCGTATACTGGAGCTAACGCCAGAGTTCTTTTTCTCGTGCCGCAATGCTCGCCGTCGAGTGTATTGAGCTGACCAAGGATTATCGCGCCGGATTTTGGCGGCCGCGTCCCGTGCGCGCGCTGGACCACCTCTCCCTCGCGGTGGAGCAGGGTGAGATCTTCGGCCTGTTGGGCCATAACGGGGCAGGGAAAACCACGACGCTGAAGCTGCTGCTGCGCCTGATTTTTCCCACCAGTGGAGAGGCGCGGATTTTGGGCCAGCCAGCGGGAATGATGGCCCGCCAAATCGGATACTTGCCCGAAAATCCGTATTTCTACGACTATTTGCGCTGTCGCGAACTGGTCGAGTACTACGCGGAATTGGCCAACGTGCCGGCACGGGAACGGCGGCGGCAGGTGGCATGGGCGCTGGACCGAGTCGGCATGGCGGGGGCCGCGGAGACGTCGTTGCGTAAATGCTCCAAGGGCATGGTGCAGCGCGTGGGCCTGGCGCAGGCCATCGTGCACCAGCCCGCGGTGCTCTTCTTGGACGAGCCGATGAGCGGCTTGGACCCGCTCGGCCGGCGCCAGGTGCGCGATCTGATATTGGAGCTGAAGTCGCGTGGCGCGACCGTGGTGTTTTCCACTCATATCCTTGCCGACGCCGAGCAGCTCTGCGATCGGGTTGCGATCCTGCAAAAGGGCCGTCTGGCCGGGCAGGGGCGGCTGGAAACGCTGCTGGCGGCGGAGGAAGACAAAGTCGAATTGGTATTTGCCCAAGCGGGACCGCCACAGCGCCGCGTGGTGGCGAGGGCCGAGTTGTGGGGCCAGCTCGACCAGTTGCGCGCCCAGGGAGCGGTGATCCATGCGGTCACGCCCTTGCGGCGCAGTCTGGAAGAAATCTTTTTGTCACCGGGGGCGCCGCCGGCATCCGGCGGGCAGAGCGCCGCCGCCGCGGCGCCGGCGGCGGTTCCCGTGGAGGCCCGGCGGAGATGACCAACAGCGCCACGATTTCCGTCGCGCGCAACGCCTTTCGCGAGGCCATTCGCGACCGCGTGTTGTTCAGCCTGGTTTTCTTCGCCGTTCTCATGGTCGGAGCAGCGGTGTTGTTTTCACAGATGTCGTTTGGCATCAGTGCGCAGTCGCTGGTCAACTTCAGCTTGGCGGCGATCACCGCGCTGGGCGTGATCCTCGCCGTGTTCCTGGGCAATCAGCTCGTGGCCAAGGAAATCGAGCGCCGCACGCTGTACACGTTGCTGGCGCATCCGGTGCGGCGCAGCCAATTTCTGCTGGGCAAGTTTGCCGGCCTGGCGGCGACGGTGGCGGTCAACTGCGGGCTGATGGGCGTCACGCTGCTGGTGGCGCTTGCGTATGTGCTGCCGGGCCATTGGGCGGCCGGCGAGGCGGCGGTGATCGCCGCGCTGTACTTGATCCTGCTGGCGCTCGCCGTTCTGATCGCGATCGCCCTGCTATTTTCCTGCTTTGCCTCGCCGGTGATGGCCGCTCTGTTCAGCCTGGCGGTGTTCATTATCGGCAACTTTGACCAAAATCTGCGGCGGCTGGGCAGTACTGCCCACAGTTGGTTGGGCGGCCATGCCGCCATCATCGTTGCCGACGTGCTGCCGAATTTCGGGGGTTTCAATGTGGCGGCGGCGGCGGCGCATTTCCAGCCCATCGCCTGGCGGCTGCTCGGTTGGGACACGCTGTATGCGATCGTGTACGCGAGCGTGGCCTTGGTGCTCGCCACCGCCGTATTCGCCAGCCGGGATTTGAAGTAACCGCCGTGAACCGCCGCCGCACCATTTGGACCGCGGTCTTGCTGACCCCCGTGCTGCTGGCGGCGGCATTCTGGCTGCAGCGGCAAGCGGCCAAGGCTCTGCCCCGGGCGGCAGGCGGGGGGCCGGCGGCGCCACAGCCGCGGCTGGCCCGCGCCATGTTCCTCGGGTACAACGGGCTGGCGGCGGATATTTACTGGACCGAAGCCATCCAATATTTCGGCAGCCGGCACCTGGCGCGCAGCCGCCGCTATCCTCGTTTGGCGCCGCTGTTGAACCTCAGCTTTAGCCTTGATCCCGATCTGCTTTCCGCCCCTGAATACGGGGCGTTCTTTCTCGCCGACCGTCCGCCGTTTGCCGCCGGTCAGCCCCAGGCCGCGGTGGATCTGCTGCGCCGCGCGATCCGCCACCATCCCAACCGCTGGCGCCTGTATTACGATCTCGGTTTTGTCTATGCCCTCAATCTGCATCAGCGGAAGAAGGCGGCACGGGCGTTTTTAGCCGGCTCCAAGGTGCACCCCAGCAATCCGGTCATGAAGGTGCTGGCCGCCGACTATTTCGGCCAGGCGAACCAAACCCAATTGGCGGCGGCGCTGTGGTCGCAAATGTATCGCGATGCTCCGAATGCGGCGCTGCGCGCCAATGCCCTGGATCATCTTCAGGCGATTCGCGCCAGCGCCGATATGCAAGCGCTGGAAAGGCTTTTAGCCGCCTACCATCACCATTTCGGCCGCTGGCCGCGATCCTGGTCGGCGCTGATTGCGTTGGGCGCGCTGCGCGGCGTTCCAGTGGATCCGCAAGGACGCCCGTACCGGTTGCTTCCGGGCGGCATGGTGCGGCTGAATCCCGCGACCAGGATCGCCGCCATGCACGCGCCTTCCCAGTGATTTGCCGGCGCGTGCCGGCTACGCCGCCCGCCGGTGCTTCCAGGCGGCGGCGATTTTTTCCGCGGCATCGCGCCCGGCCTGCTCTGCCGCCTTGCGGGCACGTGGCAGCCACCCACGCCGCCGCCGCCAGACCGGCCCCGGCCAAAAGAACGCTCGCGCGCTGGTTCAGCTTCAGCTGGTAGCTGCGCGGGTGGGAACGGTCATTGAAACGTCCGCGCGCGCCGTGGTCGCCGGCCACGGGCGCGAAGAGATTATCTGCTTGATGCGGATCGCTGCGCTCCGGCGTGAGCTGGCTTTGGTAGCCGGTCCTGCCCAGATAGCGGTCCAGCGCCCCGGCGGCGATCTTGTTGCCTTCCACCGCCATGACCGTTGAGCCTCCAACCAATGTCTGCCGCCTGTGGGGATGCAGCGCGGCGTAGACCACGGCATCCGCGGCCACCTCCGGCTGGTAGATAGGAGGAACGGGCTGAGGGCGGTGCGCCATGCGATTGCGAACCCAATCGAATTGCGGGGTATTGAGGGCCGGCATATGCACCATGGTCACGCGCACGCGGCTATGCTCATGCAACAGCTCGCAGCGCAAACTTTCGGTAAAACCCACCAAGGCGTGCTTGGCGCCGCAGTAGGCGGCTTGCAGCGGAATGGAACGGAAGGCGAGCGCGGAGCCGACCTGCACGATGACCCCCTCGTCGCGCGCCAGCATGCGGCGCAGCGCCGCCATGGTGCCGTAGACGGCGCCCAGATAGGTGACCTCGGTGACCCGGTGGATCTCCTCGGGTTGCAATTCACGCACCGGGCTGAAGACAGAGACCATGGCATTATTCACCCAAATGTCCAACGGGCCGAAGGCCTTCTCCACCGCGCCGGCGGCCGCTTCCACCTCTGCGGCGTCGGCGACATCGGTAGGAATCGCCAGAGCCGCACCGCCGGCGGCCTCCACCTCGCGTCGTGCGCCATCCAGGCCGTCGCGGCCGCGCGCGAGCAGGCCAATTCGCGCTTGGCGCCGGGCGAAGGCCCGCACGACCGCCCGTCCCACGCCGGCGGAGGCGCCCGTCACCACGACTACAGGGCCCTGCTTCATCCAGCGCTATCTGATTCCCCAAGGCAAGCCGGTGATGGCCCAGGATCGGGGGGCGAGCCCAAAGTGCTGTGGTGCGAGTTGGACGCCAATTTCCGCCACCATCATGCCGGCGGTGACGCGCGGCTGATTCTAGGCGGGGGCGAAGTCAATTTTGTGGCGAATGGGATCCACCCGATCGACCAATACGGTGAGCCGGTCACCGACCTTGTACCGGCGGCGGGAGCGTTCACCGATCAGCTCATGCGCGCCTGGGCGAAGGAAGTACCGGTCGTCGTCGAGGGTCGAGAGGGGGACAAAGCCCTCGATGAACAGGTCCACCAGCTCGACAAAAAATCCCGCTTTGGTCACATGCAGAATCATGGCGGCGAATTCCTGACCGATCCGTTCCTCCATGAACCGCACTTTTTTCCAGTCC
This sequence comes from Acidobacteriota bacterium, assembly GCA_027315185.1. Classification (GTDB taxonomy): domain Bacteria; phylum Acidobacteriota; class Terriglobia; order Terriglobales; family SCQP01; genus JAKAUF01. The sequence continues at coordinate 12,573 of DAHUYO010000021.1, read as the reverse complement.
ATTAGCTCGCGTTCCGCCTCATCCGCACGCCGCTCGGCTTCACTGCTTTCGGCGGCCATCACCTGCAGGGATTCGACGGGGTATGGCGCCGCGGCGGGGCCGCCTGGCGCACTGCCGCGCGCGGGGCGCCAGTGGCCGTCGCCGCCATGCTCCATACGGATGCCCCCCAGCGGCAGCACGGCTTTCAGCACGCGATGCACCAATAAATCCGGGTAGCGGCGAATGGGTGAGGTGAAATGAGTGTACGTGGCCGCCGCCAGCGCGAAATGCCCGGCGTTGGCGGCGTGGTACCGCGCCTGTTGCAGCGAGCGCAGCATGAGATAGCTGACGATCCGCTCCTCGGGCTTGCCGGTCAGCTGCTCGATCAGTCGTTGGTAATGCTGCGGCGTAATCGCGATTTCGTCCCCGCTGGGCGCCAACTCCACGCGCATTTGCCCGCGCACGCGCCGCCGGATCCGGCGCATGGGGATGGTGACATTCAGGCTATAGCCGAAGCTCGCGGCCATTTCCTCGAACTCGGCGACCTTGCGCGGGTCGGGCTTTTCATGGATGCGGTACAGCGATGGGACGTCCAGCCGCTCCAAATGGCCCGCGACGGTTTCATTGGCCGCCAGCATGAATTCCTCGATGATGCGGTGGGCGGCGTTCCGCTCCGATTTGGCGATGGAGCGCATCAGGCCGAACTCATCGAAGGCGATTTCGGCTTCCGGCAGATCGAAGTCAATGGAGCCGCGCTCCTGCCGCCGCTGGTTGAGCACGCGCTGCAGTTCCAGCATGACGAAGAAATCCGCGCCGCCGGCGTCGGGCGGGTCCGCGGCGTGGGACAAAATCGCGTTGACCCCGGTGTAGGTCATGCGCTGCGCCGAGCGAATGATGCCGGACGCGAGTTCATAGGCTTCCAGCCGCCCACCGGAGCTGAATTCCATCAGGCAGCTCATCACCAGCCGCTCCGCTTGTGGCCGCAGGCTGCACAGGTCAGTTGAAAGCTCGATCGGCAGCATGGGCACGGCGCGGTCGGGAAAATACACGGAGGTGCCGCGCAGCCGCGCTTCGCGGTCCATGGCCGTGGCGGGAAGAACGTAATGGGCCACGTCCGCGATGTGCACTTGCAATTCAAAGCCGCCCCCGGCGCGGCGGCGCACAAATACGGCGTCGTCGAAATCCCGGGCGGTTTCCCCGTCAATGGTCACGATGGGCAGGGCGCGGAAATCGCGGCGTTGGGAGATCTCCTCGGCGGGCAGGGTCGCGGGGGCGGCTTCGGCGGCCGCCAAAACCTCCGGTGGAAAGCGGTGGGGAAGGTGGTATTTGCGGATAATGATCTCGACATCAATGCCGAAATCATTCCGCCGGCCCAGCGCCTCGATGACGCGGCCCTTGCTCTCGCCGCCGCCGGGGGTGGGATACTGCGTGATCTCCGCCTCGACCACCAGGCCTTCCAGTTCCGCCACGCGGCCGCGGTCGGAACTTTGCGGGTGCCGGCGGGCCTCCGGGCCCAAAACGCGATGGCGTTCGGGCGCGGCCCCGGGCCGCAACTCCGGCGGCAGGGCATTGGGTGGAATGAGGATGCGATCGCGCAAGCGGTCATCGTAGGGCTGGACATAATAGGCGGCCAGATGGGGAGCGTAATGCAGTTCGCCCACCACGGTCGCGTGCGCCCGGCGCACCACGCGGACGACTTGGCCTTCTGCGCGACCCTCAACTGACCGGCGCACGATCCGTACCGAGACCGTGTCGCCGTGCATCGCGCCGCCCACGAAGGGAGGCGGCACGAAAATATCGCCTTGCAGCGTGCCCGCCAGCGCCGTGTCCACCGGCAGCACGAATGCGAATCCTTCGCGGTGGACGCTAATGCGGCCGGTAATGGCCGCGGCCGCCGCACCCGTGGGTTTTGCCAAACCCGCGCCCCGCGCCGGCCTCTGGCTGGCGGCAGCGCGGCTGGACGGTGGGTGGGGCGGAAGTTCAAATCCGTGACGGGTTTCCACCAGCCGGCGCGTGCGGACCAGCTCCGCAAGGATGGCGCGAAGCGCGGGCCGTTCCCCAGCTTTGATCCGCAGCTCGCGCAAGAGCTGCTTCAAGGTCGCCCGGCGGTGCGGCAGCCCCTCGATGTGCGCGACCAATTGACGCGGATTTACCATCCCGCCCAGTGTGGCACGCACCTGCGCCGTGGTGTTGCTGGACGGTGATTTCGGGCAGCGGCAGCGACGGGCCGTTATTCCGCGTTTGTCCGCGCCAGCAGCACCACCGCCTGGGCCATGGTGATATCGCCGCCGAATGGGAGACCTTCGGGGGTCTTGGCCTTGACGGAGATTACGTCCGGGGATACGCCTAGCACCGCGGCCAGGCTTTGCCGCATCGCCGCGCGAAATGGGGCAAGCTTGGGAGCCGAAAGAATGACGGTGCTATCCACGTTGCCGATGCACCACCCGCGTTCGTTAGCGATGCGCCGGGCCTCCCGCAGGAAATGGAGGCTGGAGGCGTCACGCCACCTCGGATCTTCGGGCGGGAAATGGCTTCCGATGTCACCCGCGCCGAGCGCGCCAAAAATGGCGTCACAGATGGCATGACTCAATACATCGCCGTCACTGTGTCCGGCCAAGCCCCGTTCGTGGGGAAGTTCCACGCCGCCGAGCCATAGCGCCCGGCCGGCGGCGAAGGCATGGGAATCCCAGCCTTGGCCGATACGCCACTCGCTGGGTTGCGGCGTTGGCGCGGGCGAACCGGGCATCAAGGATTACCGGCCGCCGCTGGGCCGCGCGGGGCTCGGCGCGACGGGTGTTTTCTTGTCTTTGAGCTTCTTGCCCGTCGAGATGCCGGGATGAAGAATTTCCGAGGGCGCCAGCAAGCGATGCTTCAACTTATGGGGCACGGGAACATCGCGGTGCACCTCCGCCGCCAACATTTGTTTGGCTTGCAGCGCATCGAGCTGATTCGGCGTCAGGGTGGTCAAATCCTTATCCGGCGGATCGGCGTTGGCGAACTGGCCGCTGACGGTGTCCTGGCCCTGGGTGCCGCTGTAATCGGTGGCCGTGGTGGCGGTGGGCGTGGACACATTGTTCGGATCCGCGAATCCACCCGTGGGAACCGACTGGAACGCCAGCGGCCCGGTGGCCCCGCCGCTCGGCATAGCCGACTGAGGCGTGCCGGCCAGGGCGGCGATTTCGGCGTTTTCATTGCCCGCGCTGGAGGGGTTTTTCAGCAGCGGATTGCCGACCTTGTCCGCCCGGGCGAGCTGTTTCAGCGGCCGTCCGCGCAGCATTCCCGTCCACCGGTCCCACCGATCGAGCTTGCCGCGTCCGGCAATCTCGGCCCGATTGAAGGCGATCGCCTCCGGCGTCGGGGTCGGAATGGGCTTGTGATAATACGCCAGGGCGCGCTTGGCCCATGGAACCTGCGGGCTCAGCGGATAGCGTTCGATCAGCCGGGTCAAATAGCTTTGCGCCTGTTTGAAGTCACCGATCGCATTTTGTTTGAAGAGCGTATGGTATAGGCCCTTCGGCGTGTTTTCCTCGGCCCAGGAGTAGCGGCTGGAAGTGATCAAGTAGGATCGCGCCAGCATGGCCATGGCTTCATCCCCATGGCTAAACAGCGGGTACTGCTTGATGACCTGACGCAGACGGCTTTGTTCCGCCCGGTAGTTGCCCTGGATTTCATAGAACTCGGCGGTGCGGAAGATGCCGTCCGCCAGCACCTCGTCGGTCTCCCGCAGCATTTGGCGCGCCTTTTTGCTCATCAGGCCCGTGGGGTAATTGCGCAGGAACGTCTTCAGGTCGCGCTGCGCCTCCAGCGCCTGGGTGGGATCGCGATCCGGTTTTTGGATCTGCCGGAAGTGAATCATCGCGATTCGGAGCTGGGCCTCGCGGGCCTCAGGCATGTTGGGGAAGAAGGTGATGAAATCCCGATACTGAGCCTCGGCCTGGGCTAGGTCGGACGCCCCGCCCTCGCGATACCAGGAATTGGCGATCGCCAGTTTCGCCTGCGCTAGATATTGGCTGTCCGGATAGGTCTGGATGAGGTTTTGCAGCAGCAGGCGAGCGACGGTGTAGTTGTTGTGCGCCAGGTCCTTCATTGCCCGGTTGAATAGGGTGCGATCCGGCTGCACCGAAGGCAGCCCGGCCAGGGGATTCAGGTTCTTGGGGTGACTGAACAGGCAGCCAGCGTTGGCGAACGCCAGTGCCGCGGCGAGGGGGAAAATCCAGATTCGTCTCATCATTGAACAACCATGGGCGGCGCACCCTGCACCTCACCGCCATTGGTGAGTTCCGCACTCCCGCCCCCGGGGCCGGCGAGAGGCTGCGGTCGCAATCCTTACCGCTAAGTGTACGTCAAAGGAGAGGCGGCAATTCAAGCCTAAATCCAGGCGCTTCGGCGCCAGGCTAGGCGGATACGTGCTCGGGCTTGCTCTGTTGGTGGCGCCGCTCCCAAGCCATCCAAGTCCATCGGATCAGGGTCAAAGCGACCGCGCCGCCGAACGTGTCCAAAACCACGTCGTACCATTGGCCACCACGGCCGTGAACGAAGCTTTGGTGCAGTTCATCCAATGCGGCGTAGCAAAAAATGAAGGCCAGCGTTCCCCAAGCCGCGCGGGAGTGAAACCGCGCGCCACGTCCCAACGCCAACGCCCGGTAAACGACCAAGGCGAGAACAAAGTACACGGTGAAGTGCGCCGACTTGGCCGCCAGGAATTGCCAGAGCCGAAAGTCGCTGACCCGGTGGAGTCCGATCATGCCGAACACCCAGCGCAAGATTTCGTTGATGTGGTGGCCGGACCGGGGATCCTGGGACAGCAAAAAGATGATGAGCGCCCAGATCGCCACGGGTGACCAGGCCGACAACCAAAGTGAGAAGGGGCGTGGCGATGAGGAGGCGCTAGATGCGGTCAAACCGGAGCTCCAATGGAACTATTGTAGCGTTGCGCCGCGGGCGACAGGGCCAACCGAATCCACCTTGGCTGCATTCGGCGCGGTTGTGGCTCGATGGTAGCCCCAATAGGTTTCCACCTTGGCCTCATCAAAGGTTTTGAACAGCAAGATTGTCGCTTGCAGCCGAAACGCGATGCGCCGTGGGAGCCAGACCCCCGCCGCGATCCGTTGCAGTTCCAGATCCAAGGTGGCGTGATGCACCGTGGCGAGAATGCCGGCGAAGTACTTTACCGGCCGGAACGTGTGCATTTCGACGCGAACCAGATGCAAATCCTGGGCGTCGATCCATACCGTGCCGCGTGAGGCGAGCAGCACCTGTTCCGCCCGCGTGGTATGGGGGACGTTCGGATTGGGCCAGGCGGGGTAGACCCACGTGGTCCGGCCATGCCATTGGAGGACCTTGGCGGGACCATAGTGAAAATCCTCGGCTAGCTTCTTAAACGAATACGAATGACCGTGAAACTCGACCGCGCCCAGGGGCGGCGGCTTGCGCCGCGCCAACTGGGCGGCGCGCTCGGCGGCGGCGCGCTCCTGGTTGGCGAGGGCGCGCGGGCCGAGCGGCTTTCCGCCCACGGCGATTGCGGGAGCCACGGCGCGGCCATGCACGTAAAACACATGCACGGTGCGGTCACTACGGCTACCGTCTTTCACCAGGATGATTCGCTCCTGGTGGTGGTACCGCCGCAGCGCCGCTTCGTCCGTGGTGAAATTGCGCAAGACCGCGGGGCGGATAGCTCGTGCGGTGGGCGGCGACGGCGGCGACGGCCGCGCGCTACCCTGACACCCCGCCGTGGCCAAACCGACCAGCAGGATCGCTCGCGGCCAGCGCCCAAACCGGCGGAAGTCGCGCGGCCATGCGCCGCGGCGGGAGGAGCGGGCATGGCGGGCTCCGCCCGGCGCTGGCGCGCCCCGTGCACGGCGATTCAGGAGGATACCGTCTCCTCGGCTTCCTGCGGCGTCTGGATGGGACGGAACGCCAATCCGTCGTTTTCCAAATAGGCCTCAACGAACGCCGGCACCGGCAGCTGTCCCTGGATGACCAGCTCGGAGAGCGGGTCCTCCACGTATTTCTGTAACGCTCGGCGCAGCGGGCGAGCGCCATAAGAACGGTCGCCGCAGGTCTTGTCCAAGATCCACCGCTTGGCTTCCAGCGGCAGGGTCAGCGTGACGTTTTTATGCGCCAGATGCCGGTTCATCTCCTGCACCAGGATCTCGATCACTTGCAGCAGGTCGTCATCGCCCAAGGCGTTGAACAGAATAATCTCGTCCACGCGATTGAGGAACTCCGGATTGAACAGGCGCTTGACCTCATTGCGCACCAGATCTTCCACCTTGGCGGCGGTGTGCTCTTCGTGCGGCGACTGGAAGCCCAGATTGCCCCTTCTTTCCAGGTGCCGGGCGCCGATGTTGGAGGTCATCACGATGATGGTGTTCTTGAAATCCACGGTGTTGCCCAAGCCGTCGCTCAACTGGCCGTCTTCGAAGACCTGGAGCAGGATGTTGAAGACGTCGGGGTGGGCTTTTTCAATTTCGTCCAGCAACACCACGCTGTAGGGCGCGCGCTTGACGCGCTCGGTCAACTGGCCGCCGTCTTCATATCCGACATACCCCGGGGGCGAGCCGATGAGCTTGGAAACCGAGTGCTTCTCCATGAATTCGGACATGTCGAAGCGGATCATCGCCTTCTCGCTGCCGAACAAGAACGCCGCCAGTGAGCGCGCCACCTCGGTCTTGCCGACGCCGGTCGGTCCCAGGAAGAGAAACGAGCCCACCGGACGGTTCGGGCTCTTGAGCCCGGCGCGGCTGCGGCGAATGGCCCGGGCGAGGGCGGAAATTGCCTTGTCCTGCGACACCACCCGTTTATGCAGTTCCTCTTCGATGCGCAGGAGCTTCTGCATCTCCTCTTCCTTAACCGCATGCACCGGCACGCCGGTCCAACGGGCCACCACGTCCTCGATATCCTCGCGCGTCACCACGCCCGCGGTCGAGTCGTCCATGTGGTATTTTTCGCGCAGCAGGCGCTGCGACTCCCGTTCCTTGCGTTCCTCGTCGGAGTAAAACCGGGCTTTTTCGAATTCATGGTTGGCGATGGCGCCTTCCATGCGGTGGACGATGAATTTCAGCCGCTTCTGCACCTCCAAGAGCTCATCGGGGAGGGTGGTTTGCCGCAGCTTGACGCGGGCCCCGGCTTCGTCAATGAGGTCAATGGCCTTATCCGGCAGAAAACGATCGGGGATATAGCGATTGGAGTGCAGCACCGCGAAACGCAGGGCTTCATCGGTATAGGAAACGGCGTGGAACTTTTCGTAGCGGTCCTTGATGCCATTGAGGACCTGCACGGCCTCGTCCTCGTCCGGCGGCTGCACCTTGATGGACTGGAAGCGGCGCTCCAGGGAGCGGTCCTTTTCGATGCTCTTGCGGTATTCCCCCGGCGTCGTGGCGCCAATGCACTGAATTTCGCCGCGGGAGAGGGCCGGTTTCAAAATGTTGGCCGCATCCAAGGAGCCCTCCGCCGACCCGGCGCCGACCAGGGTATGAAGTTCGTCAATGAAGATCACCACGTTTTGGTTCTCCATGAGTTCCTTCATGATGGTTTTCAGCCGCTCTTCGAACTGGCCGCGGTATTTGGTGCCGGCGACAATCAGCGAGAGGTCCAGGGAGAGGATCCGCTTGTCGGCCAAAAAGGTCGGCACGTCGCCATCGGCGATCCGCTGGGCCAGGCCCTCGACGATCGCCGTCTTGCCCACGCCTGGTTCGCCGATCAGCACGGGGTTGTTCTTGGTGCGGCGGCAGAGAATCTGCACCATCCGCTCCAGTTCGTGGCGCCGCCCAACGAGGGGATCGAGCTGATTTTCCATCGCCGCCTGGGTCAGGTCGCGGCTGAATTCCGTCAGCAGCGAGCTTTCCTTCGGCCGGCTGCTGACCTTTTCCTGCGCCGCCCGCGCCAGCTCCTCGCGCACCTGCGCCAGACGCAGGCCGCGGCTGGAGAGCAGTTCGGCGGCGAAACAACGTTCCTCGCGCAGCAGGCCGAGCAGCAAATGTTCGGTGCCGATGTGCTTATTGGTCAGCCGTTCGGCCTCTTCCGCCGCGTAACTCAGCACCCGCTTGCACTCATGGCTGAGGGGCAGATCCACGGAGGTCGAAACCCGCTCCCGAGGCGTCGTGCGACCTTCGATCTCCTTGCGGATGGACTCGATGGTGGCGTGCGAGCGCAAAAACCGGTTGGTCAACGCCTTATCCTCGCGCAGCAGTCCCAATAAAATGTGCTCGGTTTCAATATAGGGACTGCCGCACTGGCTGGCTTCATAGCGGGCAAAAAAGACCACCCGCCGCGCTTTTTCCGTGTATCGCTCGAACATGGCGTTTTCGTCTCCCCCGTCAGGCTGCCGGTCCCAGGGCGCCGGCGTGCAACCGCAAGACCCGGTCGCATCCGCGGGCGATGGCCGGATTATGGGTAACCAAAATCGAACTGAGGTGATGTTCCCGGTGCAGCCGGGCTAACAGAGAAAAGATCCTTCCGCCGGTGGCTTCGTCCAGATTGCCGGTGGGCTCATCGGCCATCAGCCAGCGTGGCTGCGCCACCAGGGCCCGGGCCAAGGAGACTCGCTGTTGCTCGCCGCCGGATAGTTCACCGCCGCGATGCTGGGCGCGATCGGCCAGGCCGACCTCGGCCAACCACTCCTGGGCGCGATGCGCCGCGTCCCTTGCTCCCGCTCCCGCCGCCAGCAACGGCATCATCACGTTTTCCTGCGCGGTGAACTCGGGCAACAGATAGTGGAACTGCCAGACGAAACCGATTTCACGGTTGCGAAATACCGCCAACTCGTCATCATCGAGTCCGCGGAGGGAGCGTTGCCCAAAGTATACGTCTCCCGCCGAGGGCCTGTCCAGACCGCTCAGAACGTGGAGCAAGCTACTTTTTCCGCTTCCCGATTCGCCCACCACGGCCACCATCTCCCCGGGTTCGACGTATAGCTCCAGGTGCTCGAAAACCATCAGCCGTTCCCCGCCCGAGGGGTACCACTTGCATAAGCCCTCCGCCCGCAAGGGCTCGAGGGCCCGGGCGCCTCCGGCGGCGGTGCGCTCCGCCCGCTGGCAATTGGATGCGCCAGGAGGGCCAACGATTCCGGCCTCGGCAATGGGCCGCGGTGACATCTTTTGTTATTATCCGCCACCCGGGCGCGCAAACCGCTACAGTAAAAAGGGACGCGATTAGCCGCCGCGGCTCCCCCCGGCCAATGAGCTTGTCTTCTTTTGTCGCCCTTCGCTATCTGCGGCCGCGCCGCGGGCGGGGGCTGGTGTCGGTCATTACCGCCATCGCCATCCTCAGCTTTGCCGCCGGCGTGGGCGCGCTGATCCTGGCCCTGGCCATCACCAATGGCTTCCGCCAGGCGCTGCAGACCGAACTGGTCGGCGCCACCACCGAACTGAACCTGCAGCACCGCGAGCCCACCGGCATCCACCATTACCGCGCGCTGATGCGGCGGCTGGCGCGCCTGCCCCATGTTCGCGCGCTGGCGCCGGCGATCTATGACGAGGTGTACTTAAGCCGCGGCGCGCGCGGCGCGGCGACCTTCGTGAAGGGCGTTATCCCGCGCCAGGAGCTGCGCGTCAGCCGCATGCTGACCTATGTGATTGCGGGATCCTGGCAGCCGCTGCAGGCGCATCCCGCGGCGCACGAACTGATCCTGGGCCGTGGGCTGGCGCGGTCGCTCGGCGTGGGCGTTGGCGGTTACGTCCAGATGTACGTGCCCAACGCCGTGCTCACGCCGCTTGGTTATGCCAGCCGCTCGGTCTCGTTTCGCGTGGTGGGCGTCCTGCGTTCCGGCTTTGAGGACTTCGATTCGCAATGGGCCTACACCGGCTTTCGCGCCGCCCAGCAGCTCCACCCCGGCGGGGATTACGCCAGCGTGATCGAGTTCGGGCTGGATGACATCTATGCCGCCCCGGCGGTGGCGCAGGCGGCGATGCAGCTGGCCGGGCCGAAGTTCGCCGCCACCACCTGGATGGCGCAAAATCACGCTATCTTCCAGGCGCTGCAGACCGAACGCCTGGGCACGGTGCTGATCATCGGCTTGATTGTCTTCATCGCTGGGCTGAACGTCCTGATCTTGCTGAGCATGCTGGTTATCGAAAAACGGCGCGAGATCGCCGTCCTGCTCAGCATGGGGGCGCGGCGGCCGCAGATCCGCCGAATCTTTATCTATCAAGGCGTGGTCATCGCCATCGTCGGCACGGCCATCGGCTTGGCAGTGAGCTTTACCTTCGCCTGGGCGGCCAATGCCTATCATTGGATTCCGTTGTCGGCGAAGGTTTACGCCGTCAACTACGTGCCCTTCCATGCCCGCTGGAGCGACGGCGTGATGGTGGCCGCGATCGCCCTGTTGGTGAGTTTGGTGGCGACATTGTACCCCGCGCGCCGGGCGGTGAAGATCCGCCCCGCCGAAATCCTGCGCTACGAGTAGCCGGCGGCGTCTGCCGCGCCGCGCTGCGCCGCGCCTGGCTCCGCATCGGCCCTCGTCGGCCCACATTGCTGGGAATGCCGCCATGGTTTGTGCTTCGCGGTCAGGCGGCTATAATGGCGCGCATGGCCGGATTGCGCGGCACGGTATGCGGGACGATGGTGTGCGTTTGCGCGCTTGCCGCCTGGGCGCGCCCCAAACTGCCACGCAACCCTCCGGCGGTTACGCTGAGCGCCCGGCGTTGGACCACGATCCGATTGCCGGCCACGCCGCTGGGAATCGCCACGCATGGCAAAGACCTGTGGGTCTGCGGCTGGGATGAGATGATCGCCGAGTCCCGCGACGGCGGCCGCACCTGGCGGGTTCGCCATTTTCGCCCTAACGGCGAGCTGCTGTTTACGTTGGCCTTCGCCGCGCCGCATCATGTGTATGCCTTCGGCGCCGAGGATATCTCCTTGGCCAGCAAGAACGGGGGCCGATCCTGGAGCGATTGGGGGAGCCCCGGCTTTACGGTGACGCAGGCATTTTTTGCCGGCCCCAAACGCGACTTTCTGGTCGGTCCGCGGGGTTTCGCGTTCGGTTATCCAGGCAACTGGTCGGGGCAAACGGCCCGCAGCCTCGTCGCCATCGCCTCAGCGGCGCTGCTCTCGGGCCGGCGCGCGGTTCTGCTGATGGACTTGGCCGGCGGGCACGGCGGCTCAGCCATCCAGAGCTGGCTCTGGCGCACCGCCGATGGTGGCCACAGCTGGCCCGCGATTCGCTTCACTACGCTGGACCCCGAATACGTCGCGGCGGCGGGCGGCCGGTACCTGCTCGTCGCAGCTGCTGGTGGCGCCGGTCCCGCGCTGATTACGTCCGACGACGGCGCGCAGTGGCATCCGATCGCCGGCGTCGAACGCACGGGTCATAACTGCAACGCCGAGGGCTGCCGGGACGGCGGCTGGCGGCCGTTCGCGGCGATCTCCTCCTTCACACGGCCCTGGGTTTACCCCGCGCCGCCCGATCCGCGCCTGTTCACCGCCTGGGCGGCCGTTCCGGGCGCCGTCTGCGATGTCGGCGGCAGCCTGCGCTGCGTTTTGACCGGCGCCCGGAAGGCGGACCCGCCGGCCCGGCGCCGGGGAATGGGCGGTCGAGGTGGCGATCTCCGCGCTGCTCGGTGCATCCGTTGCCCGCCGCCCATATATCCGCAAGCGGCGCGGGCCGACTACGCCCAGGGGCCGGTGCTCCTGGATGCGTTAATCAGGAAGGACGGCCGGCTGCGTCAGTTGGCGCTGGCCGCCGCGCCCGATGCCGCACTGGCGACTGCGGCGATGCAGGCGGTGGCGCAGTGGCGTTACCGCCCGACGCTGTTAAACGGCCAGCCCGTCGAGGTCAGAACCGCGATCACCGTCAACTTTCGGCTCGCGCGGTAGGGCGCGGCGTCTGGCGCCCGCGCCGCGCCAATTGCCGATCTCGCCGGGCGGATTTCAGCTGCGCAGCAGCGTGGCGAAGCTTTTGGCGTCCAGGCTGGCGCCGCCGACCAGGCCGCCATCAATGTCGGGCTGGGCCAGCAGGCCGGTCAGGTTGTCGGGCTTGACGCTGCCGCCATACAGGATGCGCAGGTGGTGAGCGACTTCGCCGCCGCCCAGCCGGTGCGCCATGCCGCGCAGCACGGCATGGGCTTGCTGGGCCATTTCCGGAGTGGCTGTGCGTCCCGTGCCGATCGCCCATACCGGCTCGTAGGCCAGGGCGCAATGGAGCATTTCATCGGAGCTGAAACCATGGAACCCGCGCTCGAACTGGCGGGTCAATACCGCCTCGGTCTGGCCGGCTTCGCGCTCGGCCAGGGTTTCGCCGACGCAAACCAGCGCCACCAAGCCGGCGTCCAGGGCGGCGCGGATGCGCCGGTTCACCGACTCATCGGTTTCGCCGAAGAATTGCCGCCGTTCGGAGTGCCCGATTATCACATAGCCACAACCGGCCGCGGCCAACATCGGCGCCGACACCTCGCCGGTAAAGGCGCCGCTGGCGCGCCAATCGCAGTTCTGGCCGGCGATGGCGAAATCGGGCAGGTCCCGCGCCGCCTCCACCGCCGCCGCAATGGCGGTAAACGGCGGGGCGACCACGGCGAAGTGGCGCGGCTCATTGCCCAGCGCCTGGGTTAACTCGGTGAAGAAGGCGCCAGCTTCGGCGCCGGTTTTGTGCATCTTCCA
>DAHUYO010000219.1 GCA_027315185.1 Acidobacteriota bacterium | reverse complement strand
AGGTAGATCCCGGCGATGGCGAGCGTCCCGTTACGGTCCAGCGCGGCCAGCGCCGCGGGCACGATGCTGCCGACCGGCGCGAACAGGATGGCCGAGTCCAGCGGCACCGGCGAGGCGTCGAACGAATCCTGGACCGACGCCGCGCCCAGGCTGCGGGCCAGGTCACGGGCGGCGGGCGCACGCGTGAAGACGTGCACCTGGGCGCCCTGGGCCATCGCGACCTGCGCGGCCAGGTGGGCCGAGCCGCCGAACCCCCAGATGCCGAGCGTGCCGCCCGGCGGGACTTCGGCGCGCACCAGGGCCCGGTAGCCGATGATGCCCGCGCACAGCAGCGGCGCCAGCTCGACGTCGGAGTACCCAGGCGGCAGCGGGTGGGCGTACGCCGCGGGGACGGTCAGGTACTCGGCATAGCCGCCGTCCGCGTCCCAGCCGGTGTACTGGGACGCCGGGCAGAGGTTCTCCGCGCCGCGCGCGCAGTAGTGGCAGGTCGCGTCGGTGGAGCGCAGCCAGGCCGCCCCGGCCCGGTCGCCGGTGGCGAAGCCGGCTGAGTTGCCCGGCCCGGTCGCCACCACCTCACCGACCACCTCATGGCCGGGCGT
>DAHUYO010000218.1 GCA_027315185.1 Acidobacteriota bacterium | reverse complement strand
GTATGCACTGACGGCATGGAAAATGCCGGAGGTGCTGATGCGCGAACGCGCGTTGCGGGTCTGGTGGGTGTTGGTTGGCCTCTTCTTCGCCGGCGTGGCGGGCTTTTATGGGCTCGTCGGCGACTTGTGGCACGCGGCGTGGCGGCTGCCGGGCCACAATGAGGTCACGGCCATGTTCGCCAGCGTTTATCTCACGCTCGGCATTTTCTTGCTGCTGGCGGCCCGGAAGCCGGCGCCATACCGCGTATTGATTGCTTTCGCCGCCTGGTCGAGCCTGGCGCATGCGGCGGTGATGGCGGTGCAGGCGGCGCAGGCCGCCGGCCACTCACGCGGGGATTTTGTTGGCGCCACGGCGCTTTTCGCCGTGATCGGCGCGGTGCTCCTATTGCTGGAGCCAAAAGGGGCGACGGCAATCGCGGCAAGCTAGGCGCTCAGGGGCGGCGACCGGCAGCGCGGAAGCGAATGGAGCGCCGGCAGGCGGCCCGCCCGCGCCCGAGCGGGCCCCGGCGGGTACCGCATGGCAGGCAACTGCGGACTCGAAACCACTGACATCTCCCGTTTCACAAGCGGCCAACAAGCCGCCGCGCTGAAGAGAATGGC
>DAHUYO010000217.1 GCA_027315185.1 Acidobacteriota bacterium | reverse complement strand
CAAATTTCAAATAAGTTCCGTCGTCCCCCACCGCCCATTCATGCCACAGCACGCGGCCATCCAGTCGTACGGGTGGCGCCTCCGGTGGCAGCGGCGGGGACGGCGCGCCGGCCAAGGCGCGCACATTGGCGGCGGTCATGGCTTGCAATTCCGCGCTGGGCGGCTGGGATGGCCCGAGTGCGAACGCGGAACGTAGAAACGCAAAGTAGGAGCCTGCCCAGCGGGTCCAAGCCGCCGCCGTGCATTCCGCATCATGCAGCGGGCGCGCCGCCCGCCACGGGAAGCGCAACCAGCCTTCGCCGGCGCAGACTCCGGCAATGGAGAATCCATGACCCGCCAATGCGCGGGAACGATCCGCGGCCTCGGCATGGGTCCGGCCGAGCCCTGAAAACTTGTACAGCCAACGGCCGTTGCGAGCAAGAAATTTGACCCGTTCTTCCTGCGGCCACACCGGTACATCCCGCAACCGCGGCAAGAGCTTCCGCCATCCGCCGCCACTCAGGTCCCGCCCCCAGCCGCGCCTCGGCGCCACTTCGCTGGCGGGAAACTTACACCATTTGTCCCATTCGCGAGCGACCACCGTGTGGCACAGACGCTTGCCGGATGG
>DAHUYO010000216.1 GCA_027315185.1 Acidobacteriota bacterium | reverse complement strand
CCTGTCCGCCGCTGGGCGGGCGAGGCGCGAGGAAGTACGGTTGCAGGCCGCGGAGTGGTTCGCGGAGGGGATCGAGCCGCCGGAGGTGGCGCGGCGGCTGCGCGTGTCGCCGAATTCGGCGTATGCGTGGCGGCGGCGCTGGCGTGACGGCGGCAGGGCCGCCCTGGCCTCCCGGGGGCCTGGCGGGTCGGCCTGCCGGCTTGATGGCGGGCAGCTGGGCCTGCTGCGGGCCGCGCTGGAGGCCGGCCCGGCCGTGTGGGGCTGGCGTGAGGACCAGCGGTGGACGCTGGAACGGGTTACCGCGCTGATCGGGCGGCTGTTCCATGTCCGGTACACGCTGCGCGGGACGTCGCTGCTGCTGCACCGGATGGGGTTCAGCCCGCAGGTGCCGGTGCACCGGGCGGCGGAGCGCGATGAGGACGCGATCGCGGCGTGGCGGGCGGTGACCTGGGCGAAGGTACGAGGCTAGCGGCGGCGACCGGGGCGTGGATCTGCTTCGAGGACGAGGCCGGGCAGAACCTGCGCCCGCCGAGCGCCGGACCTGGGCCCGCCGCGGCCGCACCCCGGTGGTGACGGTGTCCGGGAAGGGCTCGGGGCGGGTGTCGGTGG
>DAHUYO010000215.1 GCA_027315185.1 Acidobacteriota bacterium | reverse complement strand
CTTCCTCGGGGCGACCGAAGCGGCCAAGCGGCTGCTGGGCCGGGTCGATGTTCAGCGCGTGCACCATGTCGCTCTCGATCAGCGCCGGCGCGATCGCGTTGGCGGTGACACCGCGCTCGCGCAGATGCAGTGCGTAGAAGTGCATCAGCCCTTCCATGCCGGCTTTGGACGCCGCATAAGCCGGCGACACCACGCCGCCGACGTGGGCGGCGATCGAGGACAGGAACAGCAGCCGACCCCAGCCGCGCGCGGCCATGCCGCTGATCACCGCCTGCGAGACGAGGAACGCCGAGCGCAGGTTGGCATCATGGACCGCGTCCCAGTGCGCGAGGCCGGCCTCGAACACGCCGCACGGCGGGCCGATGCCGGCGTTGTTGACCAGGATGTCGATCGCACCCAGCTCGCTCTCGACCGCTGCCACCAGTGCCTGCACCTCGTCCTCGCGCGACACGTCGGCAGGAAACCCCTGCGCGCGCACGCCGCGGTCGGCGAGCAGGGCCAGGGTGGCAGCCGCCGCCTCGGCATCAGCGCGGTAGTTGATCGCCAGCGTGCAGCCGAGCTCGCCCAGGCCGAGCGCGATGGCCCGCCCGAGACCGCGGCTGCCGCCGGTCACCA
>DAHUYO010000214.1 GCA_027315185.1 Acidobacteriota bacterium | reverse complement strand
GCAGAACGGCGCGTTGGATATCGGAAGTGGCGGAGGGGACGGTGATAGGGGAAATCGTCGTAGACACAACCGCCTCCTAGACAAATCGGCGAGGCCGCCAAAGCGCTAGCAACCCCGGCCTATTCATTGTGACATAAAGGCGCGGGCCGAAAATTATTGACATAACTATTTTATTTTCAATCACATATCGGAAGCAAACGCGGTTCCGAGCGACGCCGTGGCAGGCTGGGCGCAGCGATGCGGCGGTGGGCCGGACCGCCGTCCCGCGGTCGCGCCAGCAGGGCGGATTGCGGCGCCGGGGCGCATTCGGAGCTGGCTGACGGGCCGCGTTGCTCGGCCGGAGCGCGCCGCCCTAGGTTCGGATGCAACCGCGGCGATGTGGCGGCGGATGCGCCCGGCCAGCCGAGGTGGCGGTGCCGTGAGGCGGCGCGGTATGAGTCGTGCCGGTGCGCCTGGGCTGCGGCTGGCCCGGCGTGCATGGGGCGGCGGCACGTTGATCAGCGCGGGCCCCAGCCGCGCCTGCGGAGGGGCGTCCCGCTTTAATTGGCGCGGAGCGCGGCTTTCATCGGCGCGGGGCGTTGCCCTGGCTTACGCGCGCGGGGCGAGCCGCGGCGTTCT
>DAHUYO010000213.1 GCA_027315185.1 Acidobacteriota bacterium | reverse complement strand
CGCGTTTACGGGTTGCGAGCCTGTGCGCCAGCTCTTCCAGTAAATTTCCTTCGCGGGCTTCGAGCGCCTCCACCAGGCTGCTCAATAGCAATTCCGGCGTCGCGTTCCCGCGGCCGGTCAGATAATGTTCCACTAGTTCATCCGCCTGCCGCCGCTGCCATTCCGTCTCGCTCCAGCGCGCCCGGTAGCGAAAGGCGCGGCCCGCGGTCTCGCGCTCCAGCAGCCCGCGCTTATAGAGCCGGTCCAGCGTGGTCATCACCGTGGTGTAAGCCCGGGGAGGCTCCAGCTGCGCCGCCACGTCCTGCACGCTCGCTTCTCCCTGCCGCCACAGCAGCGCCATCACCCGCGTCTCCAGCCGTCCCAGCCGGCTGGCGGCCGGCGCGTTGCG
This sequence comes from Acidobacteriota bacterium, assembly GCA_027315185.1. GTDB lineage: Bacteria > Acidobacteriota > Terriglobia > Terriglobales > SCQP01 > JAKAUF01. Next base: position 242 of record DAHUYO010000213.1, on the reverse strand, counting down.
GCCGTCGGGCGGCGGCTCTTCCGCCGTCTCCGGCGCGCCTTCCGCCGCCGGGCGCAGCCATCGCGGCAGCCGCTGCGATTCCGTTGGCCATTTCATGGCCCCAGTGTAGCAATACATGAGTGCGTGCCGCAGTGTAGCTGCGATTTACAATCCTGGGGAAATAGCGGGTATTAAACGGAATTGGCCGATATTAGAGGTAAATAGGTGAATATGTAGTTACATCATTCCCATTTTGGGAATTG
>DAHUYO010000212.1 GCA_027315185.1 Acidobacteriota bacterium | reverse complement strand
GGGCCTGGTCGCGCAGAAAGCCGCCGCGCGCGGCCTCAAAGCGAAGCCCTGGGTCAAGACCTCGCTGGCGCCGGGCTCGCTGGTGGTTACCGACTATCTCGCGAAGGCTGGCCTGCTGGCCGAACTCGAGAAAGTGGGCTTTTATCTGGTGGGTTACGGCTGCACCACCTGCATCGGCAACTCCGGCCCACTGCCGGCCGAGGTCAGCAAGGCGATCGCAGCAAGCGACCTGGCGGTGGGCGCGGTACTGTCCGGCAACCGCAACTTCGAGGGCCGCGTGCACCCCGAAGTGAAACTCAACTACCTGGCATCGCCGCCGCTGGTGGTGGCCTACGCGCTGGCCGGCTCGCTGGACATCGACCTCACCAACGCACCACTGGGCACCGGCAGCGACGGCAATCCGGTGTATCTGAAGGACATCTGGCCCAGCAACCGGGAGATTTCCGATCTCATCGCGCGCAGCATCAATCCGCAGATGTTCGCCAGCAACTACGCCAACGTGTTTGCCGGCGACAGCCGCTGGAACGCCGTCGTCGCGCCGGCAGGCGAGCTGTACCGCTGGGACGCCTCGACCTACATCAAGAACCCACCCTATTTCGAGGGCATGGGCATGCAACCGGGCACCGTGGCCGCCATCCAGGGC
>DAHUYO010000211.1 GCA_027315185.1 Acidobacteriota bacterium | reverse complement strand
GGTTGCGGCGCCCTGCGAGGCAAATCTGTCGTAACACGCCGCCTGATGCGCTAGTCGCTCGGGGGGCGCGGACGGACACTGGCCCAGGCGCCCGCGCGAGGGCGTGTCGCACGGAGAACTCGCATGCCGCCATCGCCAGCTGTCGAGATTTTGCAGTCACTCATCCAGGGGCTCGATCCGGTGACTGGCGCGGCGTTGCCGTCGGAGTCGGTCCTGCACCGCGCCGAGGTGCTGCGCGCGCTGGTGACGGAAGGTTACGCCGCCAGCATGGCCGAAGCGGCGACGCGCTTCGTCATCACCGGGCCGTTGATCTCCACCGCGTTGGTGGGCATCGCCTCGGTGGAGCAGTTCGCCGCCGCGCTGGCGGCGGTGGCGAAGGGGCCGCTGCCGGCGGCGGCGCTGGAGCGGGTGGCGGCGCTGTGGCGGGAGCTGGCGGCGCGGGCCGGTCGCCTGCGTCGGGCCGCGTCCGCCGCCGCGCCGCACCTCGGGCCTCCGGCCGCCCGGACCGCCTCCCAGGCGGCCGTCGCGGAGTCCGCCCTCTACGACCTGCGCGACGCCACAGCCGTCGCCGCCACCCTTCGCGACCTGGCGTCGCACCCCTCGGTGGCGCCGGCCGTGGCTTTCGCCGCCGGGCGGGTGGCGGCC
>DAHUYO010000210.1 GCA_027315185.1 Acidobacteriota bacterium | reverse complement strand
ATGCCCGAGCCGGCCGGCCAGCTTCTCCTGCTCAGCGCCGGTCAGGTCGCCCAGCATCGGCCCTACCGCCGCCGGCAGGTCCTCGCGGGCGCCAGCGATCCTGGTTCCCGGGCTGGTCAGCAGCGTGGCGGTTTGCACCCGCAGGCTGCGCCCCGCCCGGCCGCGCAGCGTCACGGCCCCGCCGTCCAGCCCGGTCACCGTCCACAGCTCCCCGTCATGGACCAGGCTGGTGCCGGTGCCCAGCGTGACGGTCCACTCCTGCCCGCCGCTCACGCGGCACGCTCCAGCACCGTCACGGAGGACAGGGGCCGCGTCAGGTCGGCGGCCAGATCACCGCGCCAGAGCAGGTGCAGCGCCGCGGACCGGATCCCGTCCGCCTGTTCCGGCCAGGCGGCCTCCAGCTCCGCGATGCTCACCGGGGCGCTGAGCCTCCCTCCGACCCAGGCGGCCAGGTCTGCGGGCACCCGCTCCTGGTGCCGGTAAGCGGCCAGGAACCGCACGTTGGCCAGCACCGCCGGCGGCGCCTGCGACCAGATTTCGTGACGCCACCCTCGGGACTCGAACACCGCCCCCGCCCACGCCAGCGACCGGGCAACCTTCGGGTCACCGAGCCGGTCAGCGGGCTTGACGTTGACCACCGTCACCAGGCC
>DAHUYO010000020.1 GCA_027315185.1 Acidobacteriota bacterium | reverse complement strand
TTCAGCGCCGCCGACACCCTCATTTTCCGGCCGCTGCCCTATCCCCATTCGCACCAACTGGTGGCCGTGGGCCTGCGCTTCCCGCTCGGTGGTGGAGAAAACCAAAACATCACGATCGGCCAATACCGCTTTTTACGCGCCCATTGCCGGGTCTGCGAGCATATCGCCGCTCTTGATGCGGGCTCCGGCAGCAATTTGACCGGCGGTGGGCGGCCGGTCCGTGTAAGCAGCGCCGCGGTTACGCATCAGTTTTTCCCGCTGCTCGGTTTGCCGCTGGTTCTCGGCCGCGACTTCACGGCGCGCCAGCAGGCGGCGGGCGCGCCAGGCGTGGTCATTTTGAGCCGGAAGCTCTGGCTCCAGCGCTTTAACGGCAGCCGCCGCGTATTGGGCCAAAGCGTGCAGGTCAACGGGCGGCTGGCGACCATCATCGGCGTCGCGCCCAACGCCGATGGGCCGGGGATTGACCTCTGGGCGCCGCTGGACCCCCGGAGTCCGGCGGTCGCCCAACAAGGCCCCAACATCGCCACGCTGGTGCGCCTGCATCCGGGCGTTACGCTGCGCCAGGCCCAGGCGGAATTGGGCCTTCTCAGCGGCGCGTATCATCGTATCGCCGGCGGGAGGTATGGCCATAATGCGATGTTTTGGGCTACCGGCTACCACCAGGAGTTGGTCGGGCCCATGGAGGGCGAAGTGCTCCTGCTGCTATATGCGGTCGCGTTGGTCCTGCTGGTGGCCTGCGTCAATGTGGGCAATCTATTGCTCGCCCGCGCCAACGCCCGCCGCCAGGAAATGGCCTTGCGCGCCGCACTGGGCGCCGGCCGCGGACGTCTGTTGCGGCAACTGCTGACCGAAAGCGTTTTGTTGGCGCTGGCGGGCGCGAGCGTGGGCCTGTTGCTGGCCGCGGCGGCGCTGCCGCTGTTGCGCCGCCTGTTGACCGGCGTGAACACCTTGTCCCTCGGCCCTACGGCGCTGCCCGTCGCCATTCACCTCAATTCCACGGTGCTGCTGTTCGCCTTTGGGTTGGCGGTGGCGACCGGCATTGTGTTCGGCTTGGCTCCGGCTAGTTATGCGCTGAGCGGCGATCTGCACGCCGCCATCAAGCAGGAAGCCGCGGCGTCGGGCGGCGGCCGCGGCCGCCGCCGCGCCAGCCAAATTTTGGTGGCTGTGGAGATGGCGGTGGCCTGTAGCCTGCTCGCCGGCGCGGCGTTGGTGCTGGCCAGCTTTCTCCGCCTGGCGAAGCGTCCGGTGGGATTTTCTCCCGGTCATGTGCTGACGCTACAGACCGCGCTCACCGGGCCGCGGCGCCGTCAGCCGTCCTTGGCCGCCAACTACATAGCTGGCGCCTTGCGCCGGGTGCGCCGATTGCCCGGCGTGACCGCCGCGGCCGCCAGCACCGGCATGCCCTTGGTCCGCGGCATGAACATGGGCTTCACGGCTCCCGGCACGCACGTTTCCGGTTATCCCGTCGCGCAATGGCTGCCCGTGACGCCTCAGTTCTTCGGCGCACTGCGGCTGCCCATCGTGGCGGGCCGCGCCTTTACGTCCACGGACAACGCCGGCGGCGCGCCGGTCTGCATCGTCAGCGATGATCTGGCGCGGCATTATTGGCCGCGGCAAAATCCCATCGGCCTGCAGATTGTTTTTGGCACGCCGCGCCGCGTCGTCGGCGTCGCCTCCGCGGCGCGCATGATGGGCTTCGGACAAGGCGGGCAGATGTACAACGTCTACATTCCGTTGGCGCAGGCGTCGTCCAAGAGGTTTGCCTTGGCCAACGGCTGGTTTCCGCTGGTGTTTCTGGTCCGCACCCAAGGTAACCCGGCCCTCGCCGGCCTAAGCGTCCGCCGCGCGATCCAAAGCGCCGATCCTAGCCAGCCGCTATTCGCTCTCCGCACCTTGGAGCAAGTGCAGGGCCTCACGCTGGCCGATTTCCAGCTCATCACCGGTCTGATCGCCGCCTTCGCCATTTTGGCGCTCGTGCTTGGTGCGGTGGGCATTTATGGCGTCATGTCCCATGCCGTGGGCCAGCGCCGGCGGGAGATCGGCATTCGCATGGCGTTGGGCGCCAGCCAGCGGCGGATCCAGCGCATGATTTTGGGGCAAGCGCTGGCCGTGGCGGCGGTGGGGGCCGGCCTCGGCGCGACGGGAGCGGTGATGGCGTCGGGATGGCTGCGGCACCAGATTCCCGGCGTCGGCGCCCTCAACGGATGGCTGGTGGCTGCCGCCGCCGCCCTGCTGATGGCGATGGCTGCCCTTGCGGCCTATCGTCCCGCGCGCCAGGCCATGCGCCTGGACCCGCTCGCCGCCTTGCGTCGAGAGTAGAAGCGCCTCTAACATTCGTCCTGGCACGGCCGGTGGTGGCGCCAACGCCTTGGCGGCTGTACCAAGACTTACGCGATCGGCCTGACCTAAGGTAATTGTTGGCGCTCCCGCCCGCCGTTCTGGGCAACGGAATCCGGCGCCCTGCCCTACACTGTTTCCATGTTGGTCCGTCATCCCGCCGCGCGCCTGGCGTTGGCGCTTGCCATCCTCTCGACGGCTCTTTGCGCCGCGCCGCGCCCCCGCCGCCGCCGCTGGAAACCGCCGTTGACGACGATCATGTACATCGTCAATCAGCCGGACTCGATCGCCAGCTTCGCGGCCCATGCTGGTGAGGTCTCCATCGCCGCGCCGCAAAGTTTCGTGCTCGACGCGGCGGGATTCGTGGGCGGCAACATTCCCGATGAAGTGCTGGCCGTGGCCCGCGCCCGGCATGTCGCGCTGATGCCGCTGGTCACGAATCGCGGCTTCAGCCAGCCTTTAATGCGCACGCTCTTGGACAGCCGCGCTTCCCGGGCCCGCGCCATCCGCTATCTGATCTATTTGGCCCGCCGTGACGGCGACATCGGTTTCCAGTTCGACCTGGAGCACATCTATTACACCTACCGCCGCCAGTACACGGAGTTTTTTCGTGAAGCCGCGATCGCCTTTCATCGCCATCATCTGATTCTTTCGGCTGCGGTCGTGGGCCGCCTGCCGGGCGAAAGCGTTCGCTCCGGTCCCAGCGGCGGCTTTGCCAACTGGGGCGGCGTGTACAACTACCGCGGCATTGCCCGCTGGGCGAACTTCCTGACGCTGATGGCGTATCCCCAGCACGGCGGTTTTTCCGGCCCGGGCGCGGTGGCGGGATATGAATGGGTCCATCGCATGTTGGCCTATGCCCGCGCTCGGATTCCGGCGCGCAAGCTTTCCCTGGGCGTGCCCACCTACGGCGAGGAGTGGACGCCGCGCGCGCAATTGCGGCCGGCGGCCGGCGACGGTCACGAGCCGCCCGGTCCGGCTCCGGCGGGTTGGGTTGTGCACGGCGTTTCCTTTTCCGACGTAGCGGCCTTGCTGGCCGGTCCCGATCCCGGCGGCGAGGCGGTCACGCGGCACTGGGATCCCGCCAGCCGCAGCCATTATCTGTTGGTTCCCACCGCGGACGGCGCGGGCCAAGTCTGGTACGCGGACGCCGCCAGCCTGCGCCAGGAATTGCGCCTGATGCGCCGTTATGGCGTCCGCAGCATCTCCGCGTGGCGGCTGGGCGGCGAGGACCCCGGCATTTGGCCGCTGCTGCGGCGCGAGTTTCGCATCCGCCATCCCCGTCCGCCGCGATTGGCCGGCAGCTTCAACCAGCGCTCCCGGGCGGCCGCACGCTAGCCGGCCATGGGCACGTTTTCCGTGACCAGAATTTGGTTCGGCTAGCAAGAAAACTAAGAGCATAGCGCGTCAGGATTTTCTAGAATGAGACACCGGTTGCCGGTATTTTCCGCTGCGTTCGCCACGCTGCTGGCCGCGTCGCTGATCGCCTGCTCCCCGGGATCGCACCCTGCGAATTCGCCGCGGCGAACGCATACCGCCGCCTCCAGTCCGGCTGCCGCCCCAGCCGCCACGCCCTCCTACCCCACCATCACCGCTATCCGTGCGCTGGGCACGCGGCGGTATTCCAGCGCCGACATTGCCCGCGCCAGCGGTCTGCATCCCGGCCAGCGATTTTCGGCTGCCGCCGTCCATGCCGCCGAGGAACGATTCGCGGCCACCGGCGCCTTCACCGAAGTGAATTCGCTGCTGATCCCCAGCGACAACGGCCGGATCGTGGATTTTGAACTCACCGACAATCCCCATTTCTATCCCGTGCAATTCGTCGGATTTGGCTGGAGCGCGGCGCGGCTGCGCGCGGAGCTGCGCGCGACCGTGCCGTTATTCAAAGGGCGATTGCCGGTGCTCCGCCTCGGTCTAGCGCAGCAGGTGCAGCGGCGGCTCCAGCGATTGGCGCAGGACCAGCATTGGCCGGGCCGCGTTCACATGAACCTTAATCTGGTCGGGGGCAGTGAATCCGTGGTCTTCCAGTTGCGGCGCTAGCGGCCGCGGCACGGCTCCGCGGCTTGGCGCGCAGCCAGGGACTGGGGCGGAGCTTCTCCGTAAATCGTGCCCACCCAGTCGTGCCCGCCTAATCGTGCCCGCCTAGCCCTGCCCGCCTAATCGTGCGGAAAATCCGTCTGGCAGTTGTTGCCGAACGTGAAGGAGTCCACCATGATTCCGGGGGCGGTGGGCTCCAATTGGACGCGATGCGCGCCGAGCACCGGGTTCTGCACCAAGTAATACATACGAGTCGCGGCAACCTCGATGTAGGAACGGCCTTGGCGGTCGAAACGCACGTCCACGCCCTTGTTCTCCGCCGTTAGCGGCTTTCCGTCCTGGAGGATATAGAGCCGCTCCGGGCGCCCATGGACCACGTTGAGGACGGCATACATCTGCCGCGCGTGGTAGCGCATTTCCAACTGGTCGGCAGCCGACGGCTCGCCCCGCTTGCCCGCATACATCATTCCGTTGCGATTGCTGCGCCATTTGCCCGCCAACACCGCGCTGCCGTCGGCGACATCCCGCGGCAGCCGGTAGCGGTGGGTTTTTCCATCGTGGTACCCGAACGAATTGGCCAGCACGCCGCGGCCGAACCAGTTGCCCACGTACATTTCCGGCGTGGGCTGGCCGCAGCCGGGCCCCCAGGCATTCCTTGCCGGCGGCAAGGCGTAGCTGGCGGGGAATTTCAGCCCGGGATGCGCCTCCTGCAGCAGGAATTGGATGGCCTGTTCAAACTCCCGATTGTGCCCCTCGCCCTCAAGATGAAAACGAATGCGGCCCTGGGCGTCAATCAGAAAGCGGTTGGGCCAAACGTCGCTGTGGTAAGCGTTCCAGATGCGGTACCAGTCGTCCACGACGATGGGATAGGGCAGCCCGAAGCGCTGCACCGCCGCGCGCACATTGGCGACATCGTGGGCGTATTTGAACTCAGGGTCGTGGACGCCGACGATGACGAAGCCGTATTTCCGGTATCGCCGCCACCAGGTTTTGTTCTCCGGGAAGGTGCGAATGCAGTTGATGCAGGTGTATTCCCAAAAATCAATCATCACCACCTTGCCGCGCAGCTTCCGCATGCTCAGCGGATGCGAATTAATCCAAGTGGTGCCGGAGACGTTGGCGCCGGGCGGCGGAAACGGCGGCGCCATCGGCGCGGAGACGCCGGCCGCGGGGGCCGGCCGCGGGGAGGCGGCGGGAGCGGCAACGCCAGCCCAGGCGAGCGCGCCCCCTAGCACCGCGAGCACGGCGATGGCGGCCAGCCAACCTAGCCGCTGGGGAGTGTGGCGAGAGCGTGGCGACATTGGGTTCTCCTCCATGCGATGCGAGCCGTGGCGCCAGGTTACGAATGCTTGGCGCCGGCCGCGGGGTCAGCCGAGCGCGGCCAACAAATGTCCAATTTCCTCCGGGGAATTATAAAAATGCGGCGCGCAGCGAATATAGCCTTGCCTTGCGGCGCAGCAGATGTTGGCGCGGCGCAGCCGCGCCAGCAGGGCGGGGCTGTCCTGCCCGGGCAGGCGAAAGCTGACGATGCCGCTGCATGCCGCCTCCGGCGCGCCCGTTTCGCCCCGCGGGCCGTGGATTTCCGCGCCGCGTTCCCGCAGGCCGGCGGCGAGCTGCCGCGTCAGCGCCAAAATCTGCCGCTCAATCGCCGCTCCGCCCACTTCCAGCAGCAGATCCACGGCGGCCGACAATCCGCGCAGGCCGAGCGTGTTCAGCGTGCCGCATTCAAAACGGCTGGCGTCCGTTTGCCAAGGCAGCGGAGCGCCGGGCCGGCCGGCGCCGGCGTTGGCCAGCCGCGCCGCGGCGGAAAAATCCGCCCACGGCGCCACCGACATCCAGCCCACCACCCGCGGCGTCAGCAGCGGTAGCGCCTCGGGATGAACATAGAAAACGGCGGCTCCTTCGGGACCGGCCAGCCACTTATGGCCATCGGCGGCGAGAAAATGCACCCCGCTGTCCGCGGCGCGGACGGGAAGCGCTCCCAGTCCCTGAATCGCATCCAAGAAGAACAGAGCCCCGGTTTCGCGGCAAATCTGCCCCACCGCCGCCACATCCAGCCGCGCCCCGCTCAGATATTGCACAAAGCTCAAGGCCACCAACTTGGCGCCCCGCGCCTGCCGCCGCAGCGCCTCCAGATCTACGCCCAACGGACCGTGGGGGACGAATTCCACCTGCACCCCGCGTTCCCGCAGCGCCAGCCAAGGATAAATGTTGGCGGGAAACTCACATGCGGCGGTCACAATCCGGTCTCCCGGGCGCCAATCCAGTCCCAACGCCACGGTGGCCATGCCTTCGGTCGTATTCTTTAGCAGCGCAATATCCTCGGCGCGGGCGGTCAGCAACCGGGCGAGAGATTGCCGGCAGGCTTGGTAGCCCGCCATCCAGGTTTCGCCGCTCCAGGCGCCATATTCCGTGGCCTCAGCGAGAAACGCCTCCATGGCCTGGCGGGCCCGGCGCGACAACGGCGCGACCGCGGCGTGGTTTAGATAGGTTACGTTCTGCGTTACCGGGAACTCGGCGCGCCACGCCGGATTGGCGGTCGCGCCGGAAAGTTCCGTGCTGCCGGATGCGGAAGTGGAAGAAGCGGTCATGATGGCGAGGGCCGCGGTCCGGAAAAAGAAACCCTCGGCCCGGCGTAGGAGTCCATCATACCGAGGGGACGAGGGAAAGGACTATAATCAGGGCAGTCTGGAGGCGGCAATGCGGCGGTTAGGGCGGAGCAAATGGGGCGTTCCAGCCATGGTTCTGGGCCTGGCGTTGGCGGTTGCGGCTGCCCCCGCCTGGGCGCAATCCAAGAAGTGGAAGGACCTGAAGGACATCGGCCACCGTGGCATCGGCAGGGGCCTCGATTTCTATTCCATGCAGAAGGAAATCGCCCTGGGCAAAATGCTCGCCTCGCGGGTGGATGCGACCTCACGGATCATCAAGGATCCGGTGGTGAATGAATACGTCAACCGGATTACCCAAAATCTCGCCAGAAACTCCGACGTGCATGTGCCCGTGACCGTTCAGGTCATTGACAGCCCGCAGATTAACGCCATGGCCCTGCCGGGGGGCTTTTTGTTCGTCAACAGCGGCTTGATCCTAGCCGCCGATGACGAGGCGGAACTGGCCGGTGTCATTTCGCATGAACTCGCCCATATCGCCGCCCGCAACGGCACCCGCAATGCCACCAAGGCGGAGATCATGAACTACGCGACCCTGCCGCTGATCTTCGTCGCCGGACCGATCGGCTTTCTGGGCCGCAGCTTGGCCGGCTTGGCCGTGCCGATGACCTATCTCAAGTTCAGCCGCGGCGCCGAACGGGAAGCCGATTACTTGGGCACCGAGTACATGTACGAGACCGGCTATGATCCGCAGGGCATGGTCAGCATGTTCGAGAAGCTGGCGGCGCTGAAGAAGAAGCAACCCGGCCTGATCGCCCGTGCCTTCGAAACCCACCCGCCCACGCCGGCGCGCATTCGCGCCACCGAGAAGGAAATCGCCACGGTATTGCCGGCGCGGCCCGAATACATCGAGGATACCTCCGAGTTCGAGCACGTCAAGGCGCGCTTGGCCATGCTGGAGAAGGAATATCAGTCCGATGACGCCTTGCATGGCGGGTATCATCCCAGCCTGCGCCATCCCAACAACGGCAAGCCACAGCCCAACGGGCGCCCGACGCTCAAGCGCCGCCCCAGCAACCAAGACGTCACGCACTTCTAGCCGGTCGGTACGCGCGCCACGTTTTTCCTGGCGGTCTGGGCGCCGTGGGTGATCGCGTTAAGCCCCTTCGTTCCCGGCGAATGGCCAACCGCCGCTGCCCTGCTATCATGGCGGGATCATGGTGGTGGCGATTGCCTGCGATCACGGCGGTTTTCCCCTTAAAGCGCTGCTCATTGAAGAGATCCGGCGCTCCGGCGCCGAGCCGCTGGACCTAGGCGCCTTCCGCGAGGAGCCGCTGGATGATTATCCCGATTACGCCATCGCCGTGGGCCAAGCGATCCATTCCGGCCGCGCCGGCGAAGGCATCTTGATCTGCGGCAGCGGCGTCGGCGCGTCGGTGGCAGCGAACAAGCTTCCCGGCATTCGCGCCGGCCTTTGCCATGACACGTTTTCCGCCCACCAGGGCCGGGAGGATGACGACTGCAACGTGTTGTGCCTGGGCGCACGTGTCGTCGGGCCGTCCTTGGCGGTGGAGATTACCCGCGTTTGGCTGGCCGCGAAGTTCAGCGGCGCCGAGCGCCACCGCCGCCGGGTGGACAAGGTGCGGGCCCTAGAGAAACAATGGAAGAGCTAGGGCAATTCATGCGGCGCCCGGCAGTTCACCCGACAGGGGGAGGCGATCGTGGGCAATCCATTGCAGGAATTGATTCGGTTCGGCCAGAGTTTCTGGTATGACAACATTCGCCGCGAGCTTCTCACCGGCGGCGGACTGAAGCGGATGGTGGCCGAGGACGGGCTGCGGGGGCTGACCTCCAATCCGACGATCTTCGATAAGGCCATCTCGGGCAGCGCGGATTACGACGAATCGTTGCGCCGCCACGCGCACCTGCCGCCGAAGGAGCTGTTCCTGGAGATCGAACTCGAGGACATCGGCGCGGCCGCCGACGTGCTTCGCGGCGTGTATGACGGCAGCGAGGGGCGCGACGGGTTCGTCTCCATTGAGCTCACCCCGGACTTGGCCCGCGACGCGCAGGCCTCCATTCAGCAGGCGCGATGGCTGTGGGGACGGCTGCAGCGGCCCAACGTCATGGTCAAGGTTCCGGCCACCCCCGAATGCATCCCCGTCGTGCGCCGGCTGTTGGCCGATGGCATCAATGTCAACATCACGCTGCTCTTTGATTTGCCGAGCTACGAGAAGGTGCTGGATGCCTGGTTGAGCGCGCTGGAAGATCGCGCCAAGCAGGGCCTGCCCTTGGACCGCATTGCCTCCGTGGCCAGCCTGTTCGTCAGCCGCGTGGACGTCAAGGTGGACAAATTGCTGGCCGCGCGCGCCGCGGCGGCGCCGGAGCGCAAGCAGGAGTTCGAGGCCTTGCTGGGCCAGAGCGGCATCGCCAACGCCCGGCATATGTATTCGGTGTTCCGGGAAATGGCGCGTTCGGAGCGTTTTCGCAAGCTGGCGGCCCAGGGAGCGCGGCCGCAGCGCCTGCTGTGGGCTTCCACCAGCACCAAGAATCCCAAGTATCCGGACATCTACTATGCCGACGCCCTGATCGGCCCGGACACGGTGGATACCATGCCGGATGTGACCATCGCCGCGTTCCGCGATCACGGCCATCCCGCCGACCGGCTGACGGGGTCGGAAAGCGAAGCGCAGCGCGTGCTCAAGGGTTTGAGCGCCGCCGGCATTGACCTGCAATCGGCGCTGCTGGAGCTGCGCGAGGAAGGCGTCGCCAGCTTCGATAAGAGTTATCGCGATCTGCTGGCGGGTATCCAGGCCAAGCTGGCGCAGCTGGAGGTCCGCACCGCATGAGCGGCGTGAACGTGGATGCCATGAGTGTGGAGCGGCCCGCGGGCACCGCCGCGCCCGCCCTGCCCGCCGCCGTCGCCGCCGCCTTGTGGCGCAAGGACGCCGCCGCCTGGACCAGCGATCCGGGCGTCGCCGCCAAAATCCAAAACCGCCTCGGTTGGCTGGCCCTCCCGGAGTCCATGGCCGCGGCGGCGCCCAAGCTTCAGCACCTGGCCGCGGATTGCCGGCAAGCCGGCCTGCGCCGGGCGGTGTTGTTGGGCATGGGCGGCAGCAGCCTGGCTCCGGAGGTGTTCAGCAAAGTCTTTGGCCCGCCGCCCGCCGGCGCGATGGAATTGGCGGTCTTGGACACCACGGATCCGGTGGCGATCGGGCGCCTGGCCGCGAAGCTGGATTTTTCGCAGACGCTGTTCATCGTCTCCAGCAAGAGCGGCGGCACCATCGAACCCAATTGCCTGTTCGCCTATTTCTGGGACCGCTGCGCCGCCGCCCTGAAGACCCAGGACGCCAAGGCGCTGGGCGCTCATTTTCTCGCCGTCACCGATCCGGGCACGGCACTCGAAAAGCTCGCCCATGAGCACGCCTTCCGCGCCGTATTCCTCAATCCCGGCGACATCGGCGGGCGCTATTCGGCGCTGTCCTATTTCGGCCTGGTTCCGGCGGCGTTGGTGGGGGTGGACGTCGCCCGGCTGTTGCAGCGCGCCCAGGCCATGGCCCAAGCCTGCCGTGTAGAATTCCCGACGGCGCAAAACCCCGGCCTACAGCTGGGCGCCGAAATTGGCGCTGGCGCCAAAAGCGGCCGCGACAAGCTGACGCTAGTGGCGGGAACGGAACTGGAGCCGCTCGGCGCTTGGCTGGAGCAGTTGATCGCCGAAAGCACGGGCAAGCAAGGCAAGGGCATTGTTCCCGTGGCGGGAGAAACCGCCGCCGGCGCGGAAGTCTACGGCGAGGACCGGATCTTTGCCCGGCTGGAGTTGGCGGGCGCCGCCGCCGCTCCCGGGCTGGATGCCGCCTGGGCTCGGGCCCAGGTCGCCGCCGGCGCACCGGTTATTACCCTCCACCTGACCGATCGCTACGATCTGGGCCAGGAATTATTCCGTTGGGAGTTCGCCACCGCGGTGGCCGGCGCGGTGCTGGGCATCAATCCCTTCGACGAACCCAACGTCCAAGAAAGCAAGGACAACACCAATCGCGTATTGCAGCAATGGGCGGATGGCGGCGCCCGCCCCGCGGTTCCCGCCGCGCGGGAGGGGGCGCTGGCGGCTTACCCCGCCGCTCCCGGAGAAAAGCTGGCAAGCGTGCAAGCCGGGCTAGCGGCGCTGCTGGCGGCGGTGCGGACCGGAGATTATTTCGCCATCATGGCCTACATGGAGCGGGAGCCGGCGATCGAGCAGGCGCTGGAAGCTTTGCGCCTGGCGCTGCGCGCGCGTTTGCGCGTCGCCACCACGCTGGGCTTCGGCCCGCGTTTTCTCCATTCCACCGGCCAGTTGCACAAGGGCGGCGCCAACACCGGCGTCTTCCTCCAGCTCACGCGCGCTCTGCCCGCAAGCCAGGATGTCGCCATTCCCGGCCGCCAGTTCACCTTCGGCACCCTCTTCGCCGCGCAGGCGGCGGGCGACCTGGAGGCGTTGGCGGCGCATCACCGCCGCGCCCTGCGCCTGGACGTTGGCGCGGATCCCGCCGCCGGCCTCCAGCAACTGCGGGCGCTCCTGACCCGCATTCCGGCCGGGGCGGAGGCGCACCGAGCATGACCACCGCCCTTAGCCCCCTGGAGGCGGAGCATCCACTGCGCGCAGGCCTGCACACCGAGCGTTCCGCGCCGCCCTGCGTGCTGGTCATTTTCGGCGCCTCCGGAGATCTCACCCGCCGCAAGCTGGTGCCGGCGATCTTTTCGCTGGCTCGCGCGCAAAAGCTGGCGCCCAGTTTCAGTATCGTCGGCGTTTCCAATAGCCCCTGGAACAACGACGAGTTTCGGCGGCAGATGCAGCAGGGGGTGACCGAATTCCGCGGCGGCGCTCCGGACGCGGACACCTGGGATGATTTCGCCCGCCGCATGCATTACCTCAACGGCAATTTCGAGGATCCGGCCCTCTATCGCCAGTTGGCGGGGGTGCTGGCGGGCTTACCGGGCGTCGGCGGCAACATCCTGTTTTACCTCGCCACCCCGCCCAGCCAGTTCGCCGTCATCGTCGGCCAGCTAGGCCGCGCCGGTTTGGCGGACCAAGGCGATGCCAACCCTCCTCCCACCGCCAGCCAAGCCGGCGACGAGGCCACGCCACAAGAGGGCGAGGGGGGCGCCAGCGATGGTCCCGCGCCCGAGGTGGCGCCGCCCCAGGGCTGGCGGCGCATCATCATTGAGAAGCCGTTTGGCCGCGACTTGGACAGCGCCCAGCGGCTGAACCAGGATCTGCACCGCGTGTTTCGCGAGGATCAGATCTACCGCATTGACCACTACCTGGGCAAGGAGACGGTGCGGAACATCCTGATCTTCCGCTTCGCCAACGGCATCTTCGAGCCCATCTGGAACCGTCGCTACGTGGATCAGGTGCAGATCACCGTGGCCGAGAGCATCGGCATCGAGCAGCGCGGCCGTTATTACGAAGAGGCCGGCGCCTTGCGCGACATGATCCAAAACCACCTGATGCAGGTGTTGGCCACGGTCACCATGGAGGCGCCGGTGCGCTTCGCCGCCGGCCCGGTGCGGGATGAAAAAGTCAAGCTGGTCCGTTCCATCAAGCCGCTCGCGCCTGGCGACGATCCGCGATTGCTGGCGCGGGTTGCGGTGCGCGGCCAGTACGGCCCGGGTTTCGTCAACGGCAAGCCGGTGCCGGGCTACCGCGAGGAGGCCGGCGTGGCCCGCGACTCGCAGCGGGAGACCTTTGCCGCCCTGCGGCTGGAGATCGAAAATTGGCGCTGGGCCGGCGTTCCTTTCTATCTGCGCTCCGGCAAGCGCCTGCCCAAGCGCGTCAGCGAGGTCGCCATCCATTTCCGCCGCCCGCCGGTGCTCATGTTTCAGGATTTGGCCGCCGAAGGCATTGACCCCAACGTTTTGGCCATTCGCATCCAGCCGGACGAAGGCATCAGCCTGCGTTTCGAGGCCAAGATTCCCGGCACCGATATGCGGCTGCGTTCGGTGAATATGGATTTCAACTACGGCAGCAGTTTCGGCGAGCCGCAGCCGGAGGCCTACGAGACGCTGCTGCTGGACGCCATGCTGGGCGATGGCATGCTGTTCTCCCGCTACGACATGGTGGAGGCCGCCTGGGCCCTCACCACGCCGCTGCTGCAATTTTGGGAGAGCACTCCCGTCCCCGATTTTCCCAACTATCCCGCCGGGACCTGGGGTCCGCAAGCGGCCGACGAATTCATTGAGCAATCCGGCCGGGAGTGGCGGCGGCCCTAGCCCCGGCATGGCGGATGGCATGAGCACAGAGGCGCTGGAACTCTCCGAGGTGGAGCGGCGGTTGGCGGCGGCGGTTCGCGCTCGCCCGACCCAGACCCGGGCCACCACCATGAATCTGATTTGCTGCGTCGAGGACCTTGCCGACGCCGACGGCCTCTCCGGCCAGCTCGGCGCGCTCGCCCGCCGCCACCCCGGCCGCATGTTCCTGGTTGTTCCCGGCAGCTTGGACGAGGGCCATCCCCGCGGCGAGTGGCGGGCCCGTATTTTGCCGCTCGCTAGCGATGACGAAGCCGCCTCGGTCTGTGGCGAGTTGGTCGAACTCCGAGCGTCCGGCATCGCGCTGCTGTCCACCTCCACCGCGGTTACCCCGCTATTGGCTGGTCATGCTCCGGTATATCTTTGGTGGCGCGGGGAGGATCCCGTGGACAATCCCCGCTTCAACGATCTTTCCCGCATCGCCGACCGCGTGCTCTTTGACTCGCAGCGCCTGGCCTTTGAACCCGCCCGCTTTCTGCGCTTGGCCCGCCGCGAACGAAGCTTGCATCCTGCCGGCGGCGTCTGCGACCTCACCTGGCAGCGTTTGGCGCGCTGGCGCCGGCTCATCGCCCAAGGATTTGAATCCCCGGAAGCCGCGCGGCGCCTGCGGCAGCTGGAACGCGTCTGCTTTACCGCCTGCGGCGACCAGCCCGCGTTGAACGGCGCCGCCCTATTGTTGGCGGGTTGGCTGGCCTCGCGGCTGGATTGGCAGGTGGCTCGGGCCCAGGGCGCGAGCGAAATCGTGATGCGGGCGCCCGGCGGCAGCGACGTGGTGATGACATTTGCCGCCGCCGGCGGCGATGCCGCCGCCGGGCAGTTGCTGTGCTCCGTGCAACTGCTCGCCGGCAAATTCGGCGTCTCGGTCAGCCGGAATGGCGCGGCGATCCAGGTCGAAGTCGGCGGTGGCGACCTGGGCCGCTCCACCGCCAGCTATCCTACTCCCACCCCGATGGACGCCCTGGCTCAGGAGTTGGACATGCCGGCCCCCGATCCCTTATTCCAGCAGGCTTGGTCCATGGCTGCCGAGATTCTCGGCGGCTTGGGTGTGAAGGCCGCATGAGCCGCGGGACACCCACTCCCTCGGCCCGTCCGACCGCAACCGAGCGGGCGGCGCGGCCGGTCATTTGGACTCCCTCGATCCTGGCCGCCGATTTCGGCCACCTCGCCGATCAAGTAGCCGCGGCGGAAGCCGGCGGCGCCGATCGCTTTCAGGTGGACATCATGGACGGATGCTTCGTCCCCAATATTTCCATGGGGCCGATGTTCGTCGCCGCCCTGCGCCGGCTCACGACCCGCCCCATCGAAGCGCATTTGATGACCGCGCGTCCACAAGATTGGATCGCTCCGGCCGCCGCCGCCGGCGCCAACTGGATCATCGTTCATGCCGAAGCCACGCCGCATTTGAACCGCATGATCGAAAGCATTGCGGAAACCGGTGCCCGTCCCGCCGTCGCCCTCAACCCCGACACCCCGCTGGTGGCCCTGGAGGAATGCCTGCCGGCGCTCGGCATGGTGCTGCTGATGACGGTGAATCCCGGTTTCGGCGGCCAGCGCTTCATTCCTTCCGTGCTCGGTAAAATCGCCCGCCTGCGCCGGATCGTTTCCTCCCGCCGGCTCGCATGCGACATTGAGATTGACGGCGGGGTGGAGGCGGAAACCATCGGCGCCGCGTGGGAATCCGGAGCCAACAACTTTGTCGCCGGCAGCGCCGTCTTCGGTCATGCGCAGGGGCCCGCCGCCGGCCTTGCCGCTCTGCGCCACGCTCTGCGCCGGCGCGTCTAGCCAAATTCGCGGATGGCAAGCCGTTGGCCCTGCCCGCGCGTTTAGGCTGCCGGCCACCGCCATCGCGGCTGGAAGCTGGTGGATTCCATGTGCCGGATGATGCTGTTCAACATCGCCGTCGCCAGCGGGTCGCGGCCGTAGGAGCCCGCGAGCGGAAACGTGGTGACGAATAACCGGGATTGGCCCGCGCGTGCCGCCACCGCCAGGGCATGTTCCGCGTGCACCCAGCCGAGAAAGAATCCCGCGCTTTCCGCGTTCCGGTAGCTCCGCGGCGGCGGCGTCAGCAGCACGCGCGGCGTGATCGCGCCGGCTTCCCGCCCCAACACGGGATCGAAGCGCCGCAGGAAGGCGAACGGCCCGCGCCGCGTGTTGACCCAATTAAAATTCGAGATCCAGTCACCACTCAGATTGCCGGAGCGGGCCACCGCGCGTTCCGGCCCCGCAGTCAGCGCACCGGCCCGGTCCGCCAGCACCAGCACCCGCCGTCCGGCGGGGAAGCCCGCTGGCAGCGGCCAGCTTGGGGTGATCAAGATGCCGCCCCGCGCCCCGGCCGGCAGCACCCGATAGCCCTCAGCCGCCAGCCGCCGCGCCAGAGTCCGCCAGCCTGGGCCCTGCGCGGCGGCCAGGCGCACCGCGCCGCGGCCGCGCAGGCCCGCGATCACCGCCAAGCGCAGCGACCGCGTGTCCACTGGGCGCCCATCTTGCGTTAACTGGAAGTGAACGGTGCGCGGCGCCGCCCAGGGCGCGTGTCCGGCGTGCGCCGGCGCGCTCAGCCGCACCCGCGCCACGGCAATCGCCTGGACTGCGCCGCTGGCCAGCGCCGGCACCGACCAATTCCTGCCGCCGAGGGCCACCACGCCGCCGGTGAACCGTCGCGGCGTTTCATTGGACACGATGAGCTTCAGCTTTGCCGTGGTTCCGGCGGCATAGTCGGGCTTATCCGCCTCCGCCATCACGATCACCGGACGTTGCAGCGCCGCCAGCTTCGCGGCGAAGATCTTGGGCCGCCGCCACATGGTCATCAGCCCATTGGATTCCCAGTTCACGTCCGTCAGCTCGGTGATGACATAGCCTTGAATGCTCGCATGGCGGCGCAGGCTCTCGATCTCATAGCGCAGCGCCTGCCACTCATGCCGTTCCGTCGCCCGCGCCAGCGCCGGATAACCCCGGAACTGCGCGCCCAGCGCGGAGCGCCGCAGCCGCCGGCTGACGCCGCCGGGAATAGTGAGGGGATTGCCGTTGAAGCCGCGGGCGAACCACCAGGGCTTTTTCGCCGGCAGCAAGGGCAAGCCCCAGTTGCCGAACTCCGAGAGCACCAGCGGCGACGGCCCCGCCGGGCCTGCCGGATGCGCGTCGCCGTAGGGCGAATACAGCCATTTCGGCCGCCGGGCGAAGGCGCGCACAAAGCGGTTCCACGCCGCCGCATGATCAGGAATGGAATTGTAGTTGTGGAAGTCGGCCAGGTCGCTCTGAATATGAAAATTGGAACAGCAGGCGGTGTTGTCGTCCACCAGCCGGTCGGGCAGATGCGCCTTGGCCCACAGATACATGCCGCGCAGCCACTTTCGCTGCCACGCCACTTTGAGATTGGCGCCCCAGCTTTCATTGATGATGCTTTGCAGGATCAAGCTGGGATGATTCCAATCGCGCGCGATCTCCGCCCGCAGCGTGGCTTTGGCCCGGCGCTCGGACAGCGGCGTTAGCCGGTCCCAGTTCGGAATCTCATACCACAGCAGCATGCCCGTGCGGTCCGCCGCTTCCAGATACCTGGGGTCAGGAACCTTAATGTGCAGACGCAGGGTGTTCAGGCCCAGCGCCCGCGCTTCCCGCATCTCACGTTCCAGAAAACCCAGTGAGGGAGGCGAATAGACGCCGCGCGGATAAAAGGCCTGATCCAGCGCCCCGCGCATATAAAACAGCCGGTGGTTCAAATACATGCGGCCGTTGCGCTCGGCGATCGTCCGCAAGCCGAACTGCCCCGTCCACCGGTCGCCGTCCGGCAGCGCGACCACGAACCGGTAGAGGCGGGGATGGCGCGGTGACCACCACGCGCCGCGCATCGCCAGCCGGAGCGTGACGGTCTTCCGCGCCGGCAGTGGAATCTCCGTGCTGAGTGTGGGTCCGCCTCTCGGCGTGCGCCCGCCGCGGCGATCCTGCACCGGCCCGAACACCTCCACCCGCGCCCGGGCTCCGGGCGGAATATCGCTCCAATGGGCCAAGCGCAGCCGGACGCCCCAGACCCGCCGTCCGCGCGTGAGCACATGCGCCCATTGCAAGTAGTACGCCGGCTTTGCCTCCAGCCGCACGGCTTGCCATAATCCCGATGTCTGCACGTACCAGTTCTGTTTGCCGTGGGGAATTTGTGCGTAGCTCGCCCGGAAATCCGCCACCGGTCCCGGCGGATCGGCGATGCGGATCAGCAGGCGGTTCTCGCCGCGATGCCCTGCCGCCGTCAGGTCCAAGGTAAACGGCGTATAGCCGCCGCTATGCGCCCCGACCCGCCGGCCATTGAGATATACGACGCAGCGGTAATCGCAGGCGCCCACCGCCAGCAGCCAGCGGCCGCCGGGAGGCAAAGGGCCGAGCCGTAGCCGCCGCCGGTACCAGCCGGCGCCGGCGAAGTTGCGCAGATCGCCGAACTGCGCCTGAATGCTCAGCCCCACCTGCACCGGCCGCCAGCCTTGGACGGGCAGCCGCGCCGCGCGAAACTGCTCGTGGACATCGGGCAAGAACGTCCAGCCGCCGCGGAGGCGGCGCGGCGCCGGCCAGGCCGCACGCGGCGCGGTCGTGCCGAACGAGAGGGAAGCCAACAACAGGGTCAGGGCGGTGAGACGTAGAGAGCGGAGCACGGCAGCCATTATCCAGCATTCCGGCATGCGTCTCGATGGATTCGCCGCCCTCAAGACCGGGGGCGCCAGATCTGGTGTCCAGGCGAATGTGCTACCATGTGCTCCATGAAGGCCAAGGCCAAGGCGAAGCGGGCTCCGGTCCCCGCGCGCGTCGGCGTCCGCGAGTTGCGCCAGAACCTCAGCGTTTATTTGCGCCGGGTGAAGCGCGGCGAGCGCCTGGAGGTAACCGAGCACGGCCATTCCGTGGCCCTGCTCACGCCTTTGCCCCGCACCAGTTCGACCTGGGGCCGGCTAGTGGAGGAAGGCATGCTGACTCCGGCCACCGGCGACCTGCATGCGATTGGCCCTCCGTCGGGCCCGGGCGTCGGTCATGAAGTCAGCGACGCTTTGCTCCAAGCCCGGGATGAGGAGCGCTTCTGACCGGCGCGGTATACCTGGACGCCTCCGCCGTGGTGAAGCTCGCCGTCCCGGAAACGGAAAGCGCCGCGCTGTGGGCGTTCCTGGAGCGGCGTCCCGCTTGCGCCACCAGCGTCGTTACCCAAGTGGAGGCGCGCCGTTCGCTGCGGCGGGCAGCGGCCGAGCCTAAGGCGGAGGCGCGGCTGGAGGACCTCATTCGCGGCCTATCCTGGCTGGAATTGAGTGGGGAGATTCGCCGCATCGCGGGCCTACTGCAACCAACAACGCTGCGTTCCCTCGACGCAATCCATTTGGCCAGCGCCCTGGCGCTCGGCGAGAACTTGGCGGGCATGGTCGTTTATGATGTTCGCCTAGCCACGGCCGCGAGCGCGCTCGGCATTGCGGTGTGGGCGCCAAAATAGAGCGCCCGGCGCGGGAGCGCGCCGGGCAGGAGGAAAGGCGGATTCGGTCGCCGCCTAGAACGTCAGGTCGGCGGTCAACTCAATGATGCGCGGGGATGCGTCGCCGCCCAGGAAGGCTCCCAAAATGCTGGTCGGCACGCTGACCGTGTTGATGACGGTGCCAAACTGCGAGCCGGAAATGTCGCCCACCGGCTGGTCGAAGTTGGGATGATTCAGCAGGTTAAAGAATTGCACCCCCACGCCCAACTGCGCCGATTCCCAGCCCGGAATCTGCGTGTTTTTGCTGATGCGCAGATCGGTGTCAAAGAAATACGGCCCGCGGAATTGATTGCGAATTTGGTTGCCGAACATCAGCGTGCCAGCCGGTGAAAACTGCGCCGGCGAAACGCAGACTCCTTTTTGGGTGCAGGGGCTGGCCTGCGCCTGCGATAGTTCATTGGCGAAAACCGTCCCGCCGTAATTGAAGCCCGCCAGCGTGCCCGTGGTGGCTCCGTCAATGGCGGTGTAGGGAAGCCCGGTGCGGAAGAACAGCGTACCCGCCACCGTCCAGCCGCGCCACAGTTGCGAGGGGCCAAAATGCATGCCTTTGAACGGGACCTGCCACAGATAACTCATCGTGAAGTTGTGGCGGACGTCATAGGCGGCGTTGCCGTAGTTGTAGCCATAGACGTTGAACGGATCCTGCGGGTTCAGAAGGCTGGCGTCGGTGGCGAGGCTATAGGGGAGGAAACCTCCATTGGAAATCGTGTCCAGGGCATGGCTCCAGGTGTAGTTGAACTGGAACTGGATACCTTCGTAAAACCGCTGCATCAGCGAGACGGTCAGCCCATTGTAGTTGGAGTAGCCGACGCCCAACTGGCTGACCGTCCCGAAGCGGGCGTCCGCCGGCGCGGCGGGCAGGCCGGGGAAGCCGCCGGGGCAGGCGGAGGCCGGGCAATAGGCGTTGAAGCCGTTGTTGATCAACGGCTCATTCCAGCCGCTGTTGCCGACGTAGTTGACGCTGACGGCCGAGGCGTGGCCCAATTGCTGCTGCACCTCGAAGTTCCATTCCATGTACATCGGCGTGTTCACGTTGACATCCTGGGTAAAGAAGTTCGGCGGCGTGAACGCAGGATCCGAGGCGGTAATGCTGGCCAGGGTGCCGCCGCTGTAAAAGCCCGCCAGCAGTGCGGCATTATTGGCCGCCTGGGTGGCGAAGATGTTGCCCGGCGCGGCCGGTGAAATCGGCAGTCCGGCGACGGTGAAGCCGTTCTCCAGCGGAAAGTTCTCGGAAAAGTTGTCGGTCACCGTGGCCGGAAACGCGTCGGCGAACAGCCCGAAGCCGCCGCGAACGACGGTGTCCGGTCCGAACGGCGTGGCCGCGAAGCCGATCCGCGGCTGAATGGCCCATTGCTGGTAGCCGAGATAAGCGCTATGCGCCCCCGGCTTGATGATCGCGTTATAGGGCACGTTGGCGTTATGCGCCAAGTAGGTGAAGGGCAGGACCATCTGCGAGAAGCAGTTGTGCCGGCAAATCGGGTTGGAATTGTGGTCCAGCCGCAGCGCCAAGGTCAGCTTGAGGCCGGGCGAAACGCGCCACCCATCCTGGACGTAGAGGCCGAGGTTGTACAGGTCAATCGGCTGCACCAGCGAACTAGGAAAGTTCTGCGTGAAGCTGGTCGCCACACCATTATAGAAATCGGTCATGGATTCGTCCGGGATTTGTCCGCTGCTGAGAATGCCGTAATCAAAATTGCTGCTGTAGTCCCGCCGCCAGTCCACGCCGAAGCCGACGCTATTATTGCCTTCGGTCATCTCCACGTTGTCCACGGCCTGAAATTGGGTGACCGTGCGGCCCTGCGGCCAGAGGAAATTCAGTCCGCCCAGCGGATACAGATTACCGCCGGCGAAATCCAGCGTCGTCGGAAACGCCGCCAGCGTGGCGCTCAAGTTGGCCGGCTGGAAGATGGCGCTGTAATACATGCTGGACAGCACCAGGCTGTTGACCGCGTTGGGCCCGAAGATGTGCGTCCAATGCAATTGCCCGGTGTACTGCGGCTGGTCGCTCTGGGCATTGAAGATGGGATTTAGCGCGTCGGTATAGGTGGCCTGGATGCCATGGTCGGTGCCGAACTGGAAGAACAGCCGGTCATTGTTACCCAAGATCTGATCCACCCGCGCGTCCACGATCCATTCATGGGTCTTGTTGCCCGCCGAGGAGCGGAATTGCAGCGCGCAGGGCGCGCCGCCGAGCACGCTGGAGGAGAACGCCGAACCCAAATCGGCGCAGCCGCCGCCAGGCAGCACGTTCTTGGCCCCCGCCGCGCCCGCGGCGGAGTTGTAGAGGCCGAACATGCCTTTGTAGAACGGGAGCTCCGAGGCGGGTACATTGGCCAACGTCGCCGCCTGAAACGCCGGCGAGGGAATGTTCACCGGCTGCTGCGTCGGGATCAGCACGTACAGTCCTTCCTGATCCACGAAGAAGAACGTCTTGTTCTTGATGATCGGACCGCCGATGGACCACGCCCACTGGTTGGCGTTGTCGAACGGCCGCGGCGCGCCGCTGGCGTTGTTGAAGTAATTGTTGGCGTTCAGCACCCGCCCGTTCCAAAAATAGTCCGCATTGCCATGCCATTCGTTGCTGCCCGACTTGCTGACGTAGTTGACCTGCGAGCCCGCCAAGCGGCCGTATTCGCCGGTGTAGCCGTTGCTCACCACGGTCGTCTGCTTCACATCATTCAGCCCCAGCATCAAGTTGGTGGCGCCGGAATTGTTTAGGTTCAAGAACGGGTCATTGTCGTCCTCGCCGTTCAGGGTGAACACGTTCGAGGTGGCGGGCAGGCCGAAGGCTTCGAAGTTCCCGTACCCGGATTGCGTGTTCATGGTGGTGCCCGGCGCCGTCTGCGGAATCGAAGTCAGGTCGTTTCCGGGATTGGGCACCAGGGCGATTTGCTGGGAGCTGAACGTCGTCGTGATATTGCCGTTGCTGGTTTGCACCACCGGCGCCTCGGAGCTGACCGTGACGGTGGTTGTTGCCGCGCCGACTTGCAGGCGGAAATCCGCCATCGTGGTTTGCCCCACCGCCACCTCCACGGTGCGGTTTTGGCTTTGGAAGCCCTTGGCCGTCGCCGACACCTGGTAGTTGTCCGGCGCCAGGTAGCCAAAGTGGTAGAAACCGGTGCTGTTGGTGAGGCCGGTTTGCCGCTGCCCGGTAGCCAGATTGCGCAACGTGACCGTGGCTCCGGGCAGCACCGCGCCGGAGGGATCGGTGATTTGGCCGGTAATGGCGCCGGACACCGTGGTCTGTGCGCCGAGTGGCGCCAATAGGAGAAATAGGCCCAACATCGCAGCCAGAGCGGGAATCAGCTTTGCGCGCACGACATGCACCTCGGGGCGGTTGCCCATCGCCTGGCTAGGAGGCAATCGGCGGACCAGTGCGCCGCCATCCACTCCGGCGCCTTTTTCTCTCGCAGTCGCGAGTGGTGATCACGGCGGACTGTGTTGCCGGATTCCGATTAGCGGAGTACCCGCCAAGAAAACGCGCAAAAACTGAAACCGGAGGGCTCCGCATGACGGCGAATCGGGCGCGCCCCGCGCGGCGCGGCGACGGATCAGATCGGCGGCGGGCCTTGCGGTGCTCGGGCTCGGGTGCAAGCGGCTTGCGGACGCTGCGCCGCCGGCGGGTGGTACATTCGGAAGTTCGGTTGCAAGGAGGCGGGAGTGCAAGTGCGCAAGCTGCTCGGACTAGGGTTGCTGCTTTTGCTGGGCGGCGCCATGGCGCTGGGCCAAACGCCGCCGGCGGCGGGTTGGCGTCAAGGCCGTTTTGGCTGGACCATCATTCGCCCGTTTCCCGATGCTCCTTATCCTGCCGCCAGCCGCGCCCACGGGTATGCCTATCAGGGCAAGTTCTACAGCTTTGCCGGGCACTATGACGACAGCCGCGTAGCCATCTTCATTCCCGCCGGCTATCGCCCGGGGAGCCGCATCAACTTCATCGTCCATTTCCACGGCTGGAATAATCACCTCAGCCGCGCGCTGCCGTACTACCGGCTGCCGCAACAGGTCGAAGCCAGCGGCGTGAACGCAATTCTGGTGCTGCCGCAAGGGCCGTATGACGCGCCGGACTCCGACGACGGCAAGCTGACCAGCCAACCCGGCGACTTCGCCGGCCTGATGCGGGAGGTGGTGCGGTTCCTTCACGCCCAGGGCCGCGTCCGCACCACCCGCATCGGCGCCATCGTCATCAGCAGCCACAGCGGAGGCAACCGCGCCGCCAGCGATGTGCTGCAATTCGGCGGTCTCACCCGCCACATCACCGACGTCTTTCTATTCGACTCCGCCTACGGCGATCTGCCCGGCTTTTTGCATTGGCTGGAAGCGGGCCACCAGCGCCGTTTGGTGAGCGTGTTCACCGATGACACCAGCGACGGCAACCTGGACCTGATGGCCGGGCTTCAGGCGGCGGGCAAGCCCATTACGCTGATGACCAAGGCCAGCCTGACGCGCCGGGCCTTGGCGCGGCGCGGCGGCGTATTTCTCTACACGCCGCATCTGCCGCACGACCACATCATGCAGCGCCGGTCGTACTTCCAGCTTTTCCTGGCCACCAGCCGCTTGCCGCGGCGCTAGGCGCGGGAACGGCGGCCGCTGCATCCGCCGGCGCCGCCGCGCGACCGAGCCGGTCGCGCAAGCGGCGCTTCGCGCCGCGCCAACCAAAGTGGGACGCCGCGCCGGCGGCGGGGCTGGGGCCTGCGCCTAACAATGGGAGCCCAGCGACGAACCCCGGAACCGTAACAGCAACCTGCTATGGTGAACGGATGGATCGGGAGTTGCTGGAAGCGCTGGCGGACGGCGCCGCCGCCGTCACCGCCGGGGCGCACTTGGCCCGCTCCCTGCGCCAAGCCTACGATGCCCGCCAGCAGGAGCTAGGCCGGCAACTGTGGCCGGAGCCGCGCATCGCGCCATGGGAGGAGTGGCTGGCGGAGCAGTGGATGGCCCTGCTGCCCGGGCTGGAGAACCTCGCCTATCTCGCCACCGAAGCCCAAATCCTGGCCTTGTGGCGGCGGCAGATCGGCGGCGATGCCGACTGGGATGCCGCCGCGCTGGCGCGGCAAGCCTCGGATGCATGGGACCTGAGCCGGGCATGGCGCGTTGCCCCTGCCGGCGGCACCGCGGAGTGCGACGCGTTCGTGCGGTGGGCCGCCGCCATGGAACAAGAGTTGCGCCGGCGCAATTGGATCACCGCGGCGCAACTCCCCGACCGTTTGCGGGATTTGCTGACGGCGGGGGCGGTCGCTCCATGGGAGCCAGGCGCGGTCATTCCCGTGGGTTTCGCTCCGCTCACGCCGCAGCAGGCGGAGTTTTTTGCCGCTTGGCAGGCGGCCGGCGGGCGGGTGCGCGGGCTGCCGGAGCCCGCCAAGCCCACGCCGCGGGGCGCGGCCCGGCAAGCGGCGTTTGGCAGCGAAAGGGCCGAGAATGAGGCGGCGGCGGCTTGGGCGCGGCGGCAACTCGAGCGTGGCCGCCGCCGCATCGGCATCATCGTGTTGGACCTGGCGCGGCGGAGGGCGGCGTTGGAGCGGGCTTTTACCTTGGCCTTGGAGCCCGCCGCTTGGTTGCCGGGCGGCGGCGCCCCGGCGACGTTTCACATCACTTTGGGCCCGCCGCTGGCGGAGCAGCCGGCCATCGCCGCGGGGCTTCGCATTCTTCGTCTGCTCGCTCCGGGGGCGGCGCTGCCCGTCGCCGAGGCCGAGGCGGCGCTGCGCTCGCCGTACCTGGCAGGAGGCGCCGCGGCCGCGGGAGATGCCGCGCGCTCCGCCCGGGGCCGCGCTGTCGCCGCGCTTACGGCCACGCGGCAAATCGGAGTGACCCTGGGCGGCATGCTGCGCGCTGCCAGCGCCGCCAATGCCGATGCACTGGCGCAGCGCCTGCGCCAGATGCGCGCCGCCGCGGCGGCTTGGCCGGTCCGGCAAAGCGCCGCCGCCTGGGCGGAATCGTTCTCCGCCGTTTTGGCGGCGGGCGGCTGGCCGGGCGAGGAGCTGGGCAGCGCGGAGCATCAGGCGGTGGGGCGGTGGAACGACCTGCTGGACGAATTCAGCGGCGTGGCCGCCGTCGTTCCGCCGCTCACCGCGCACCAAGCGGCGGAGCAGTTGGCGGCGCTGGCGGCGGCGCAGGCGTTCCAGCCGCAGGCGCCCGCCGCCCCGGTTGAGATCCTCAGTCCCGAAGCCACGCCGGGATTGAGCTTCGAGGCAGTCTGGATGCTGGGCGCTCACGCCGCGGCGTGGCCGCCTCCAGCCAGCCTGAACCCCTGGTTGCCCGCGGCGGCGCAGCGCGGCGCCGGCCTGCCGCGCATTACTCCCGATGCCGCCAGGGAATGGGCGGAGGCGGCTACGAAGCGGTTGCGTGCCGGCGTGCAAGAAGCGGTTTTCAGCTTTGCGCCGCCCGATGGCGCCGTCGCCGTTCTGCCCAGTTCCTTGGTCCGCGATCTACCCGCGTTGGGCGAAGCCGCCGCGCCGGCGTGGCCGGCCGGCGTGCCGGCCGCAACGCAGGAGCCGATTCCGGACGAGCCCGCGCCGGTGGCGACCCCCGAGAACGGCGAGCCTGCCGCCATCGCCGGCGGCGCCGCCGTTTTCACCGACCAAAGCCTGTGCCCGTTCCGCGCCTTCGCGCACCACCGTCTCCATGCTTCGGGCCTGGATTCTCCGGCTCCGGGTCTGGACGCCACCGCCCGCGGCCAGTTGTTGCACGAGGCGCTCTATCGGATCTTTCCCGCGTTGGCGGACGCCGAAGGCTGGGTGACGGTGCCAGATGCAGCGGAATGCCGCCGCCTGGCCGCCGCGGCGGCCGCGCAGGCGGTGCAGGACGTGGCGAAAGATATGGCGAAATATCCGGCCATGGCGGCGCTGCGCACGCCCGCCTTCGCCGCGCTGGAGACGGAGCGCCTGGCGACGACCGTCGCGGAGTGGCTAGTCGAGGTCGAGGCGGCGCGGGGCCGCTTCGCCGTGAGCCTGGCAGAACAGCAGAGAGTCGGCGAGATCGGGGGCCTGGCGATTCGCTGGCGCGCCGACCGCGTGGACCGCTTGCGGGATGAGGGGGGCGAGGAGACCATCGCGATCCTCGATTTCAAATCCTCCCGCCAACATGGCCGCGGCGATTGGGCGGGGGAGCGGCCGCGGAATCTGCAACTCCCGCTCTACGCGCAGTTCGTCGCCCCGCCGCCCGCCGCCCTGGCCTTCGCCGTGGTGCAGCCGGGAAAGATGGGATTCGCCGGCGCCGCCGCAGCCGATGGGCTGCTGCCCGGCTGCAAACCGTACGACACGCCGTGGGCGGAACAGTTGGCCGCCTGGCGGCAGGTGCTGGAAGGCTTGGCGGCGGAGTTCCTTGCCGGCCGTGCCCCCGTCGCCCCGCAGCCCGGCGCCTGTGATCTTTGCGACCTGCAGCCGCTGTGCCGCATCGGCGAACTGGCCGGCGCGCCGGAGGTGGATGAGGGCGGCGAGGAAAGCGAGGCGGGCGGCGATGGCCAATAAAACGGCGCCGCTGCCGGACCAAGCAGCGCGCGAGCAGGCGCTGGATGTGACGCGTTCGTTTCTGGTGCAGGCGCCCGCCGGGGCGGGGAAGACCGAACTGCTCACCCGCCGCTTCCTGGCGTTGCTGGCGCGGGTGGAGCGGCCGGAGGCGATTCTTGGTCTGACGTTCACCAAAAAGGCCGCCGCCGAGATGCGCGAGCGCGTGCTGCAAGCGCTGCGCGGGGAATCGCCGGAGGGCAAGGAGCTCTCCGCGGAATTGCGGCAGCTGGCCGCGGCGGCGCGGCAGCGTGACGCGGAGAAAAAATGGCGGCTGCTGGAGAATCCCGCGCGCCTGCGGCTCCAGACCTTCGATTCCTTTGCCGCCAGCGTGACCGCCCAAGCGCCGCTGGCCAGCCGTTTGGCTGGCCGGAATACGGAAACCGACGCCGATCCAATTTATCGCCAGGCGGCAAGGGAATTGCTCTCCGAGCTGGCGGGCCCGGAGTCGCAACCTACGGCGCCGGTGCGGGCGGCGCTGCGCCGTTGGCTGTTGCACGTGGACAATGACTGGCCGCGCCTGGAACGGCTGCTGACCGCAATGCTCTCCCGGCGCGACCAATGGCTACGGCACTTCGGCGGCGGGGAAACCGATGCGGATGCGCGCGCCGCGCTGGAGGCCGCGCTGCAATCCGTGATCGCCGCCGCATTGCAAGCCGTGCGGGCCGCCATTCCGGCGGAACTCGATGCGCCGCTCGCGGAACTGGCGCGCTACGCGGCGGCGAACCGCGGCGAAAAATCCCATCCCGATCTCGCCGCCGGCCAGGACCTGGCCACTCTTCCTGGCGCGGAGCTCGCCAGCTTGCCGACTTGGCTTTGCCTGGCCGCCATGTTCCTGACCGCGAAAGACGAGTCCCTCAAGAGCGTCAGCGCGCGCCAGGGATTCCCGGCGGCATCCGGCGGCGCCGCGGCCAAGGCAATGAAAGCGCGCTGGGCGGAGCTGCGGGACGCGCTCTCGCCGCAGGCGATCGCCGCGCTGGCGGCGCTGCGCTACCTTCCGGCCTCCGTGTACAGCGATGCCCAGTGGGAACTGCTGGCGGCGCTGCTACGGCTGCTGGCCCGGGCCGCCGCGATTCTCGATGTGCGGTTACAGCAAGCGGGCGCGGCGGATTTCATCGCCGTGCAGATGGCGGCGCAGACCGCCTTGGGGCCGGATGAGGCACCGGGCGAGGTCGCCTTCGCCTGGGACGCGCGCCTGGAGCATCTGCTGGTGGATGAGTTTCAGGACACTTCACTGGCGCAGTGCGAATTTCTGCGCCGCCTGACGCGGGAGTGGCAGCCCAGCGACGGCCGCACGGTGTTCTTGGTCGGCGATCCGATGCAATCCATTTACGGCTTCCGCCAGGCGGAGGTGCGATTGTTCCTGCGGCTTTGGGACGAGCAGCAGTTCGGAGGGCTGCCGATTGCACCGCTCCAGCTCAGCGCCAACTTCCGTTCCGCGCCCGTGCTGACGGATTGGTTCAACCGGGCTTTAGCCGCCGCCTTCCCGGCGCAGCGTGACCTGAGCACCGGTGCGGTGCCCTATGCCCCCTGCCAGGCGGCCAACGTCGGCGGCGCGGGCGCCGAGGTTTGCTTCCACCGACTGCCCTGCCCGCCCGATCCGGAAGTGAAGCGCGGGCAGGTGGACCGCGATGCCGAGACCGCCACCATCGTACAAATGGTTACGGCACGGCGCCAGGCGGAAGAGAACAAGGATGCCGACATCGCCATCCTGGTCCGCATCAAGACCCACGCCCCCGCCATCGTGGCCGCACTTGCGGCGGCTGGCGTGCCGGTGCAGGTGGGCCTGAACGCCCTTGGCGAGCGCCCCGCGGTTATGGATCTGCTGGCGCTGACGCGCGCGCTGTTGCGCCCCGCGGACCGCATCGCCTGGCTGGCCATTCTGCGTGCGCCGTGGTGCGGACTTCCGCTGGCGGATTTGCTGGCGATCGCCGATGGAGATCCGGACCAGGCGATTTGGGACAACTGCCAGGACCACGATCGCCGGCTGCGCCTTTCGCCCGCGGGCCGGGTCAGTCTCGACCGCTGCCGGCCGGTGCTGGCGCAGGCGTTGGCCGCCGCCGGCCGCCAGCCCCTGCACCGCGTGGTCGAAGGCGCCTGGATTGCGCTGGGCGGTCCCGCCGCGCGGCGCGCCGGGCAGGAGCAGGGGGATTGGCAGGACGCGCGGGCGTTTCTCGAATTGCTGGCCGATGTGGAAGAGGCGGGCGATGTGGACCTGGAAGCGTTGAGCGAGCGCGTCGCCGCGCTGAAGGCGGCGCCCGTGGCGGATCCCGCCGCGGTCAAGGTGATGACCATTCATGACGCCAAGGGCCTGGAGTTCGATACGGTCATCCTGCCCGGCTTGGATCGTTGCGGCGCGAATGAGTCCAAGCATTTGCTGGAATGGCGCGAACTTCCCGCGCGGGATGGCGGCGCGGCGGAGCTTTTGTTGGCACCGCTGGCAGCCCCCGGCGAGGAAGAGGCGACGTACCAATATCTGCGCGATTTGGGCAAACGGCAGCGAGAGCAGGAGCTGATTCGGCTGACGTATGTGGCGGCGACGCGGGCCAAGCGGAGATTGCATTTGTTCGCCGGCTGGCAGGCGGAGAAGGCGCCCGACAAGCGCAGCATGGCCTGGCTGCTCTGCCCGCAGGGTGAACCGCCGCCGCCGGCCGAACTTGTTGCCGCGGCCGCAAGCGGTACCGCCCCGGGGCCGCCGGCGGCATTGCGCCGGCTGGCCGCCGTGTGGCGGCCGGATCCGCCGCCGCCGGCGGTCGTTTTGCCGGGCCCGCCGGCGCTCGGCGCCCCGGCGCCGGTCAGCTTCCAATGGGTGCATCCCTTGGCGCGGCGCATCGGGGTGGTGGTGCATGCCTGGCTAGGCGCTGCCGCCGGCCAGAAGGCGCCCGCGCCCTGGACCGCCGCCGGCGTTCGCGCCCGCCTGGCGCAGGAAGGCGTGGCGGATGCCGATCTGCCCGCCGCCACCGCCCGCGTCCAACAGGCGATGGCTCAGGTTCTCGCCGATCCCCGCGGCCAATGGCTGTTGGCGCGGCATGAGGACGACCGCTGCGAGTGGGCCTTGGCCGGCGTTACGGCGGGCGCGCCGCCGCGCCATATCCGCCTGGACCGCAGCTTCGCCGCCGATGGCGCGCGCTGGATCGTGGACTATAAAACCGGCACGCATGAAGGCGGCGCCATGGAACGCTTCCTGCGAGAAGAAGAACGCCGCTACCGCCCGCAGTTGGAGACCTACGCGGCAGTGCTGCGGGCGGAGGAAACGCGGCCGATTCGCCTGGCGCTGTATTTTCCGCTGGTGCTGGTGGATGGGCGGCCGGTCTGGCGGGAGTTGGAATTCGGTGCCGCCGCCGCTCCCGAAAGCTGACGCGCGCCGCCGGTAGCGTCAGCGTTGGGCTGCGGCGCGGGCGCCGCTCGCGGGCAATTAGCGCGGATGCGTCAGGTCCTTGGGCACGACAATCCGGTCAAAGTCCTCGCCGCTGATCCAGCCGCTGGCGACGGCCGCCTCGCGCAGCGTTTGGTTGCGCTCCAAGGCGTCATGGGCGATTTTGGCGGCCTTGTCATAGCCGATGGCCGGCGTCAGCGCGGTGACCAGCATCAGCGAACGCTGCACCAATTCGCCGATGCGTTCGCGGTTGAGCTCGATGCCTTCGATGCAGAAGACGCGGAAGTTGCGGGCGGCGTCGGCCAAGATGCCAGTGGCATGCAGGAAGTTGAAGGCGATCAGCGGCCGCATGGTGTTCAGCTCGAAGTTGCCCTGGGCCGCGGCGCTGGCGATGATGGCGTCCTCGCCGATCACCTGCGCGCAGACCATCAGCATGGCTTCGCACTGCGTCGGGTTCACCTTGCCGGGCATGATGGACGAGCCGGGCTCATTGGCGGGCAGCATCAGCTCGCCCAGCCCGCAGCGCGGCCCAGAGCCGAGGAAGCGGATGTCGTTGGCGATTTTGGCCAGCGCGGCGGCGGCGCCGCGGACCGCGCCGCTGGCCGCGACCATGGCGTCGGCGCCGGCCAGCGCGGCGAACTTGTTGGGCGCGGTGACGAACGCCTCGCCGGTCAGCGCCGCGATTTCGGCGGCGATCTGCGCGGCGAATTCCGGCGGCGAATTCAGCCCCGTGCCTACCGCCGTGCCGCCCGCCGCCAGTTCCCGCAGCGCCGGCAGGGCGGCGCGGATGTGGGCGATGTTGGCGCGGAGCTGCGCCGCGTAGCCCGACCACTCCTGGCCGACGGTCAGCGGCACCGCGTCTTGCAGATGGGTGCGCCCGATCTTGACCACGTCCATCCAGGCGGCGGATTTCGCCTCGATGGCCGCCGCCAGGGCTGCCAGCGCGGGCAGCAGGCGGCGCTGCAACTGTAAGACCGCGGCGATGTGCGTGGCGGTGGGGAAGGTGTCGTTGGAGCTTTGCGCCAGATTGACGTGATCGTTGGGATGGATGGTTCCCGCGTCCGGCGCGAGCCGCGCCGCGCGGTGGGCCAGCACCTCATTGACGTTCATGTTGGTCTGGGTGCCGGAGCCGGTCTGCCAAACGAACAAGGGAAACTCGCCGTCCAGTTGGCCTTCCACCGCCTCCGCCGCCGCCCGCGCGATGGCCTCGGCGCGCGCCACGTCCAGCCGCCCGGCGCGCTGGTTCACCCGCGCCGCGGCTTGCTTGATGACGCCGTAGGCATGGTAGATCTCCCGCGGCATGCGGTCGCCGCCGATGGAGAAATGGTGCAGCGAGCGCTGCGTCTGCGCGCCCCACATGCGATCGGCCGGCACTTCGATCTCGCCCATGCTGTCGCGCTCGCGGCGCATGGCGGGTCTGGGGGGATCGGCGGTAGGGCTGGCTGGCTTGGGCATAATTCCATTATGGCTGGAGGCCATGGGCATAGGCGATCCCCGCGCGGGGGCAGGGCTCCGGGGCGCGAGACGCAGGACCGCCGCCGCGGTGGTGCTCGCGCCGCCGCCGCCGGGCTCCAAACACGCAATCGTGCCCGGGGGCTGAATGCCGGCATCCCCGCCGGCGGCCGGGAAGCCCGTGTGGGAGCCGATGAGCGCCACGTCCGCGTTCGAGCACTTGGGCGCGACGCCCGCATTCGAGCCATCATCCGGCGCATTCCGCCCGGCCGCGTCGCGGCTTATGGGCAAATCGCCGCCTGGGCAGGCTACCCCGGCGCAGCGCGGCAGGTGGCGCGGGCGCTGCGCGCGGACCATGACCTGCCCTGGCATCGCGTGGTCGCCGCCGGCGGGCGCATTGCCCTGCCGGGCGAAGCCGGTTGGGAACAGCGCCTGCGCTTGCAGCGGGAGGGCGTGCGCTTCCGGGGAGCACGGGTGCATATGGCCGCGTACCAATGGCGGCCGCGGTAGTTTCGGCCCGGCACGCTCGCCGGCCAGGAGGGTGATCCTAGCTTCGCCGGCGCGCCGGCGTGCTGACCGTTCGGACAGCGGCGCAATTCTGAACGGCGGTAAACTCCGAGCATGAGTAAAAACAGCGGGAATTCCTCCGCGCCGCGCGGCGCCGGCCACGATGACCAGTTGCGCCCGCCGACGCAGGTGCTGACCCGGGGCTTCGATCCCCGGCTCTCGGTCGGCTCGGCCCGCCCCGCGGTGTTTCGCAGCTCGACCTACGTGTTCTCCAGCCCGGAGGCGGCCGAGCGGGCCTTCGCCTTGGCCTCGGGCCGTGCCCAGCCCCTGCCCGGCGAACAGGCCGAGCTGATCTATTCCCGCCTCAATCATCCCAATGCCGAAATCTTGGAAGACCAGGTGGTGCCGCTGGAGGCGGGCGCCTCGCGGGCGCTGGTGTTCAACTCCGGCATGGCGGCGATCACCACGGCGCTGCTCACGTTTGCCAAGCCGGGCCAAGCGGTGATCTACACCGTCCCCATCTACGGCGGCACCCAGCACTTCATTGAGGATGTGCTGGCGCCGCTCGGCGTGCGCGGCCGGGCCGTCGCCGCCGGAGACACCGCCGCCTTGACCCAGGCCATCGCCGAAACCCCGGATTTGGCGGTGATCCTGCTGGAGACGCCGGCCAATCCCACCTTGGTGATGACCGATATTCACGCCGCCGCGGCGGCGGCGGGACGGCGCACTCCGAAGCCGGTGCTGATGGTGGACAACACGCTGCTGGGGCCGACATTTCAGCATCCCTTGCCCTGCGGCGCGGATCTATGTCTGTACTCCGCGACCAAGTATTTGTCCGGATTCAGCGACCTGATCGGGGGCATGGCCATCGCCGCCGACCCGGAGTTGATCACGCGCATCAAGGCGCTGCGCAGCCTGTTGGGCAACATCCTGCAACCCGACGAATGCTGGATGCTGGACGGCCATCTGCCCACGGTGCATCTGCGCATGACCCGCGCCTGCGAGAATGCCCAGGTCATCGCGCAGGCGCTGGCGCGCCATCCGGCGGTGGCCCAGGTGCACTATCCGACGCTGTTTCGTTCCCCGGAGCAGGTCAAGATCTATCGCGGGCAATGCGACGCGCCGGGCGCGATGATCAGCTTCGAGGCCCGGGGCGGCAAGGCGGCCGCCTTCGACTTCCTCCGCTCGGTGCGCATCGCGCGCGACGCGGTGTCGCTGGGCGGGGTGGAGACGCTGGCCTGCCATCCCATGACCACCACGCATTCCGGCTTCACGCCGGAGGCGTTCGCGCAAGCCGGCGTCACCGACGGCTTGGTGCGGCTGTCCATCGGCATCGAGGATGCCGCCGATCTGCTCGCCGACTTCGAGCACGCCCTCGACCAGATCGGCGCCCCGGCGCCCACCACCGCCGCGCCCGCCTAGCCGGCGCCGCCAACCCGCGCGGGGCGTTTCCGCCGCCTAATGCAGGTGGGCGAAGCGGGACAAGATGACGGTGAGCACGATGATGCCGAAGACGATGGATGTGACGCCGACGTAGCGGCGGTCGTGATCCACCCAAAACGCGTAGATGGAAAGGACGACGCGCGAAACCGGCGTCAGGATTAGCACCACCGTGGCCAGCAGCAGAATCGCATCGGCATGGAAATGCGTCAATCCATGCCAGAAGATGTGCCACTCCATCTGGTGCTTGACCCAGGCCACGGTCAGCGGCACGCGCAAATGCTGGAACAACGCCAGCAGCATGCCGATGGCGTAGAGGGCGGTGCTGACGTACATTCCGCCCAGGAGCGCATCATAGACCACCGCATAGACATTGGCGGCGGCTTCGCCCGCTTGCGGCGGCGGGAGCACGTGCTTGGCGTGGGAATCGGAGTTCGTGGTGCGCGGCGGCATGGGAGATTCCGGTGGGAGTTAGCCCATCTGCGGCCAGTGCACGCCGAAGTGCAGCGCGAGGCCCTTGGCGACCATGCTGTATGCCAGGTAGGCCATCAGCACGGCGAAGATCCATTTCAGCAGCGTGCTGGGCAGCTTGTTCATGACCATGGTGCCAACGGTGGCGCCCAGCGTGGTGCCGATGGCTACCGGCGCGACGACGGGAAAATGCACCAGGCCGGCGAGGAAAAAGAGGATGGCGCCGACCGCGGCGGTGACGCCGATCATCATCTTGCTGGTGCCCACCGCGACCTTCATGGGCACGTTCATGGAATGGTTCATGGCGCTGACCTTCAGCACCCCGCCGCCGACCCCCAACAAGCCGGAGGTGATGCCGGCCAGATAGGAAACGCCCAACCCAGTAGGGGTGCCGGTGACCACGTATTCGACGTTCTTGTTTTCGTGTTCGTCATGATAAATGCCGCGCAGGCTGAGATAACCCGCCAGGCGGTCGGGCTTGGCCAGGCGGAAACTATCCTTGGTGATGCGTTCGGTGTCCGTGCGGCGGGTAACGAAGCTGGTGTAACCCATATAGGCCAGCAGGGCGGCGAAGATGAACAGCATCAGCCAATCCTGCAAGAACAAGGCGAGGATGCTGCCGCTGAGGGCGCCCAGGGTGGTGGCGATCTCCAGAAACATGCCTAGCCGCAGATTGGTGATGTGCTGCTCGACATAAGCCGAGCCGCCGGCGTTGGAGGTGGCGATCACCGAGACCAGGCTGGCGGCGACGGCGATTTTGATGGGCAGGTGGGAGATGAGCACCATCGCCGGCACGATGATGATGCCGCCGCCGACGCCCAGCAGAGCGCCAAAAAAACCGGCGAAACACGCCGCGGCGAACAGAATACCGACGAAGTGCCAGGTGTAGGTTAGGACGGGGGTCATCTGGCCGTAGTCTCCATTGTAGCCGGTAGCCGCGCGTTCCGCCGGCCGGAGGAGGGTGGAAATACTGGCGGAAAAGCTGTGGAGCGGCTGTGCAAGTCCTGTGCGGGACGGGGCGGCGGCTGTGAATTGGAGTGAATCGGATTGAGCCGGCGCCCTTCGGCGCGGCTTCTGCTATCGTGAATAGCCGCGATGTCCGCCGCCGATCTGCTCACGGAAAAAGGGCTGCCCGCGCACCTGCTGGCCGAGCGCTCGGTGCTGGGGGCGGTGCTGCTGGACGGGATGGCGTTCAATTACGCCGCGGAGATTCTGCAAACCGAGGATTTCCACGCCGAGAGCCATCGCGCCATCTTCCGCGCCATGGGCGAGCTGAGCGCGGCGAACCGGCCGATTGACTTCATCACCCTGGGCGAGGTGCTGGAGCGGCAGGGCAAGCTGGAGGCGATCGGCGGCCACGCCTACTTGGTGACGCTGACCGAGGGTCTGCCGCGCAGCGTCAACATCGAGCATTACGCTAACATCGTCAAGGACCGGGCCATCCGCCGCCGGCTGCTGGGGGCGGCGCAAACCATCACGGAGAGCTGCTTGACCGGCAGCGGCGAGAGCGCGGAGATTCTGGACGCCGCCGAGCAGATGATCTTCGAGATCGCCGAGGACCGCGCGCGCGAGGGCCTGACCGGGGTGGGCGAGATCACCGGGCCGCTGCTGGCGCGGCTGGACGCCATGCACGGCCAGGAAGTGACTGGCCTGCAAACCGGCTACGAAAAGTTCGACAAGAACACCGCCGGGCTACAGCCGGGCGAGCTGATCGTCATCGCCGCGCGGCCCTCCATGGGCAAGACCGCCTTCGCCATGAACATCGCCGAGAACGTGGCGCTGGGCGCGAAAAAGACCGTTGCCGTCTTCAGCCTGGAGATGAGCAAGGTGCAGCTGGTGCTGCGCATGCTGTGCTCGGTGGCGCGGGTCAACAACCACTACCTGCGCATGGGCTTTCTGGGCCGGGCGGAGATCCAGAAGCTGACGCTGGCGGCGGCGAAGCTGGCGCAGGCACCGATCTTCATTGACGAGACCTCCGGCATTGACGTCGGCCAGATCCGCGCGAAGTGCCGGCGGCTGAAAAAGGAGCATGGCCTGGATCTGGTGATCGTGGATTACCTGCAGTTGATGAGTTCGGTGGGAAGGGTGGAGAACCGCAACCTGGAGATTGGGGCGATGTCGCGGGCGCTGAAGGGACTGGCGAAGGAATTGCACGCGCCGGTGGTGGCGCTGTCGCAGCTGAGCCGCGCGCCGGAACAGCGCAAGGGCGACCGGCGGCCCATCCTTTCCGACCTGCGCGAATCGGGCGCCATCGAGCAGGACGCGGATTTGGTGGCCTTCGTGCACCGCGACGAGATGTACGATCCGGGCAATCCGGAGTTGCAGGGCAAGGCGGAGATCATCATCGGCAAGCAGCGCAACGGCCCGCTGGGGACGGTGCATTTGGCTTTCCTGCGGGACTTCACGCGCTTCGAGAATCTGGCCGAAGGGGAGACGGGCGAGGACGAGGGCTAGGCGGGCCGGGGCGGCGGCTGGCGGTAACCAGGAGGCCCATACCAAGGGATGCGACCGAACTGGGCGGAGATTTCGCGCGCGGCGCTGGCGGGCAATGTGCGAGCGTTTCGCCGCCGACTGCGGGCGGCGCGCGGCGCGGGGCCGATGCTGTGCGCGGTGGTCAAGGCCAACGCCTACGGGCATGGTCTGATCGAGTGCGCCCAGGTTTGCCGCGCCGCGGGCGCGGCATGGCTGGCGGTGACCGACACCGCCGAGGCGGTGGCGCTGCGGCGGGCGGGCATCGGCGGCCGGATTCTGGTGCTGGGGGATTTCGACGGCGATGAGGCCGGCGAGATGGTGCGCCACGGCTTGACGCCGACGGTGTGGACGCGGGCGCAGGTGGAGCGGCTGGCGCGGGCCGCCAAGTGGCGCGGCGCGGGGCAGGCGTCGGCGCTGCCCATTCACCTGAACGTGGACACGGGCATGTCGCGGCTGGGCGCGCCGGCGGCGGAGTTTGCGGCGGTGGCGCGGTACGCCGCGCGGCGGGGATTGGCGGTCGAGGCGGCGTACACGCACTTGGCTTCCTCGGAAGGCCCGGCGGCGGGCGTGGCGGCGCAGATGCGGCGGTTCTTTGCCGCCTTGTCCATGCTGGAGCCGGGCGTGGCCGCGCCGGGATTTTATTGGCATGCCGCCAACAGCGCCGGGGCGTGGCGCTGGCCGGGCGGGCGGCGGGAACTGCCGGGCGCGGTGGGAGC
This sequence comes from Acidobacteriota bacterium, assembly GCA_027315185.1. GTDB lineage: Bacteria > Acidobacteriota > Terriglobia > Terriglobales > SCQP01 > JAKAUF01. The sequence goes on along the minus strand of DAHUYO010000020.1, from coordinate 9,780 downwards.
GGGAAGCGCGACGCCGCCTGCAGCGCTGGGCCGCAGCGCCGCGACGGAAGGCGCGGGCCGCAAGCCGACAAGCGCGGGAGCCAAACGGGAGAGCGCGGCATTCGCCCCGCAGGGTGCGGGCCCTGCGCCGCAAGGCGTGGGGATGGCGCCGCACGGCGCGGGCCTTGTGCCGCAACCTGCGGGAATGATACGCGTCGGGCTGGGTTTGTATGGGATCTGCTTGGCGCCCGGGGCGGATGCGGAGTTGCGGCCCGTGCTGGCATGGAAGACGCGGATCGTCGCGCTGCGCGATGTGCCCGCGGGCACGCCGGTGGGTTACGGCGGCGACCGGCCGGGCGGCTGGAAGGCGCGGCGCCGCGCCCGCATCGCCACGCTGGCCTGCGGCTATGCCGACGGTTATCTGCGGGCAATCAGCTTTGCGCGGGGGGCGCATGTATTGGTGCGGGGCCGGCAGGCGCCGCTGGCGGGACGGGTGAGCATGGATTTGATGGGCGTGGACGTGACCGGCATTCCCGCGGCGCGCATGGGCGACGAAGTGGTGCTGATTGGCGCGCAAGGCCCGGCGCGCATAACCGCCAGCGACGTTGCCGGCTGGGCGGGCACCATCGCCTATGAGGTGACCTGCGCCATCGCCCCGCGCGTGCAACGCCGTTACCACTGACGGGCGCGGGCCCAGACCCGGTGCAGCGGGGCGTTCCGCTTACGCGTCCTTGTGCGGCCGCTCAACCTTGGGCCCGGCAAGTGGCGGCGGTTGCGTTCCCCAACCCGAGGTATACACTGGGCCCGTGCCCGGCACCGGTACCGCCCGCGGCCGGGCCCGCCGCGGCCAACCCCGCGGTAGCAGAAGGGAGGCCCGCCTTGAGGGTTTACGACACCGCCGATATCCGCAACCTCGCCGTCGCCGGTCATGCCGGCTGCGGCAAAACCACCTTTGTTTCCGCCGCTTTGTACCAGGCCGGGGCGACCGGCAGTTTGGGCCGGGTGGAGGAAGGCGCCGCGCCGACCGACTTCGATGAGGAAGAAGCAGCTCGCGGCATCAGCATCTTCACCGCCGTGGCGCCGGTGGAATGGAAGCAGCGGAAGCTGAACCTGTTGGACGCGCCGGGATACGGCATCTTTTTGCCGGAGGCGGAACTGGCGCTGAGCGCGGCGGAGTGCGTGCTGCTGGTGGTGGACGCCGTGGCCGGCGTCGAGGTGCAGACGGAAAAGATTTGGCGCTTGGCGGAACGCCGCGGGCTGCCGGTGGCGTTTTTGGTGAATCGCATGGACCGCGACCGCGCCAGCATGGAACGGACGGTGGCGGCGCTGAAGAGTCGCTTCGGGCGGGGCGTGACGCCGGTAATGCTGCCGATCGGCGAAGGCAAGGACGTTGCGGGCGTGGCGGATTTGGTGGACCGCAAGGTTTGGCAGAGCCCGGCGGGAGGAGGCGCGGCCAAAGAAGTAGCGGCGCCGGAGGCGATGGCGGCGGCTCTGGACGCGGGACATGAGGCGATCGTGGAACTGGTGGCCGAAGGCGACGACGCCTTGATGGAAGAGTTTTTCGCCGAAGGCACCATCCCCAGCGAGCATCTCTATCCCGGGCTGCGGCAGGCGATCGCCGCGCGGCGGCTGTTCCCAGTGCTCTGCGCCGCGTCCGGAGCGAATGTGGGCGTGGACCGCTGCCTGGAGTTCCTGGCGCAGTTCGCTCCCGATCCCGCGGCGCTGGGACCGGCGAAAGGGGCGCGGCGGGAGGGCGGCGAACTGGACATCGAACGCCCGGTCGCCGACGATGCGCCGCTGTCCATTTATGTTTTCAAGACCATGGCCGATCCCTTTGCCGGGCGGGTCAGCTATTTGAAGGTGAAGACGGGCAAGCTGGCGAACGACGCGGCGGTTGCCAACTTTAACCGCGGCGGACTGGAAAAGCTGTCCCATCTGGGCGTGATGATGGGCAAGCAGCAGTTGGCGGTGACCGAGCTGCATGCCGGCGACATCGGCGCCGTGGCCAAGCTGAAGGACACGCTGACCGGCGACACCCTGGGCGACAAGTCGGCGCCGATTTTCTATCCGGCGGTGAAGGCGCCGGAGGCGGCGATCCATTTCGCCATCGAGCCCAAGAGCCGCGGCGACGAGGACAAGATCGGCGCGGCGCTGCACAAGATGCTGGAGGAAGACATTGCGCTCCATTTTGCCCGCGACGAGCAAACCAAGGAGTTTTTGCTCGGTGGCGCCGGACAGCAGCATGTGGAGATCGCCGTGGCGCGGCTGCGCCGGCGGTATCACGTGGAAGTCGCGCTGAAAGCCCCCAAGGTGCCGTATCGCGAGACCGTGCGCGGCAAGGCGGACGTGCAAGGACGGCACAAGAAGCAGACCGGCGGGCATGGCCAGTTCGGCGACTGCCGCATTCGCTTGGAGCCGCTGCCGCGGGGCGCGGGCTTCGAGTTCGCCAACGAGATCTTCGGCGGGGCGATTCCCAAGAACTACATTCCCGCCGTGGAAAAGGGGATCGTGGAAAGCGCGCAGCGCGGCTATTTGGCGGGCTTCCCCGTGGTGGATTTCCGCGTGACGCTCTACGACGGCTCCTACCATGAGGTGGACTCCAGCGAAATGGCGTTCAAAATCGCTGGTTCCCTGGCGTTCAAGCACGCCATGGAGCAGGCGCATCCGGTGCTGCTGGAGCCGGTGATGGAAGTCGAGGTGCAGGCGCCGCAGGATTTCGCCGGCGATTTGATCGGCGATCTCAACGGGCGCCGGGGGCGGATCGAGGGCATGGACACGCGCGACGGCAACCAGATCGTGCGCGCCCAGGTGCCGCTGGCGGAGATGCTGAACTATCAATCCGACCTCACCGCCAAGACGCAGGGCCGCGGGCAGTTCCATATGGAGTTTTCGCACTACGATCTGGTGCCGCAGCAGCAGGCGGAAAAGGTGATCGCCAAGGCCCGCGCCGAACAAGGCGGCGCCCACGCGGAAAGCGCGTAAGGGCGGCCGCCTCGCCGCTGGCGGCCCGGCGGTTGTGCGGCGCACCAGGCGGGCCGATCGCGGGCTGCGGTGGGCGAGCGTTGCCGCGCGGCCGATGCCGGATTGGTTAGGTTCCCTGGGAGGCGTGGGTGCCGTGCGTGACGGCGGCGCCCGCGCGCAGCGCAGGCGACGGCTATGTTCTCGGCCGGTTTCGGGCTGCTGGTGCCCACGCGGCGGCGTGCCACCTTGGCCACGCGGGTTGCGCGCAGCCGGCAAGCGGTTCACTAGTTGAAGTATTGGTGGAGGCGGTGGGAGTTGAACCCACGTCCGAAAGTGCTGCCGATAGAGAGCCTACGGGCGTAGTTCGTTCCAGCGTGATTCGCCCGCGACGGTCAGAACGAACAAGAGCCGCCGCCGGCTAGCCTGTAGGGTCTCGCCCGCCGCGCCCAGACACGCACGACAAGCCAGTCCGCAAGAATGACGCTCAGTATCGGCCTACGGACGAACCGAAGTGAGCGCGTCGCCTAAAAATTAGGCAGCGTATGCCAGGTTTTGATTGGCAATTAAACGGTTCCACACAATTACGGGTATGTGGGACCCGGCACGCCTCTCCATCTCATCCACTCCCGTCGAAGCCGGGACGCCCCCAAGCTCGATAGAAGCTCTTGCTATTTTACACCCGGCGCAGGTGCGCCGGCTTCTGGCCCGTGTTGCTCCTTTCCGCGGTTTAGCCGTGGGTTTGGGCGTTCGGTGCTTGGCCTCCAGGCAGAGCCTTTTGTGGGGAAGCTAGGCATTGGATTTCACGAGGGTCGGGCGGCAGTCACTGCAAGGGGGTGGTGGCCCGGGCCAATACGTTCCACGCTGCGTGCACGAGGTGGGACCGGCGGAGACTTGGCGATTCCGGCTGATTTGGAACAAAGGCCCTGAATTGGCCAAGCACGATGTCCAAGCGGTTCGGCAATATGGCCATATTCTCCAGCACGGTTCTCGCGGTACATGGGAGACGAATGGTGCGACCGGTGAGCCGCCGGGTCTCTTGTGGGCGGATCGGGATTCCATGCGCACGGTGGCGCAGAAAGCAGCCTTGGAGATGCCGCCTGATGGGGATAACAGCCCAGGTGCGGGCGCAGATGCCCAGGAACGTTGCGCCGTTGATCGCGGGACGCGTCCGCAGGCCCAGCCTAGGGCCGAAGGGATGTTGCCAGTGGATACCGCCGAATCGTTGCGGCGGCGGAACCCTGGCTACGGGCCCGGCGGTAGGCAGGCAAAGGTAAAGCAGATGCGGACAGTGGGCCCCGGCGGCAGAAGCATCGCGCAGGCTTGGCACGGATAGGGGAACCGCCGCGGCTTTTGGATCCGGAGGCTCGCCAAGGGCGCACGGGGTCATTTGCCCGGCGTCATGGGCAGGCAGTTTGTGAATTGGGCCATACCGTGCAGGGGCAGGCATGGAGGTGCCTGTTTATGAAGCGGAAGACAGTGTATTCGCTCGCCGCGCTGGCCGCCGTGGTCTTCGTCCTGGCCTTCAGCGCGCGTCGCGCAGTGGCCCAGGAGCAAAACGGAGCGACGCAGAGCCAGAGCCATGCGGTTGAACCCAAAAGCCGCCCCCTGCCGGCTTCGGACGTTGAGCTGGCCGGTGATTCGCCGGTACTCAATGATCTGCTGCACCAGGCGCGGATCGAGTCCGCGCAGCTGGATGTGGACGCAGACTCGCTGCTGTTCGTGCAGCGCTCCGAGGAGTTCCGGGAGTCGCACGGAGTTGAGCTGAACATTATCCGGCAGCACATCAACGAGATCGGCAAATTGGAAGCGCGGATGCGCGAGGCGCGGGATTCGGGCTCGCCGTGGCAGCAAAACGCGGTGGACCAAATTGGGCCGCTGCTGCAAGAACTGGCCGACAACATGGAGAACGCCATCGCGCATTACAACCAAAACGGGCTGATCCACCCCATTGGGAAATACGCCGACTATCTGAAGGCCAATGCCGACCTGGCGGCGAAGCTGCACGCACTGATCAGCGACGCGGTGAGCTATGGCCAAGCGAAGGGCAAGTACGACGCGCTGGACCGGCCGGAGGCGAGCAAATAGCGGCTCAGCCGCCCCGGTTCTGGCCGCCCGCGCGGCGGGGCATCTCTTGCATGCCCCGCCTGGCGGTGCGGGATGGGCTCGGCGCCTCGGCGCGCGCTGCCGCGTGCCGAGGACCCCGCGGTTCGGCGGCCGGCAACCATCAGATTTGCTGGGACCTGCTGGCGCGCGGGAACTTCCCAGGTTGCCGCGAGCGGAGGCGGAGAGCGAGGTGACCGGGCGCCCTCCTTGCGGCGGGAAGAGCAGCCAGGAGGGCGGGCGCCGGATGCGGGAAGGCGATGAGGTCTGGATGGAACGGCAAGAGCGCAGGGCGTGGCGAGGGCCGGGGGACGGAAGGATGACCGGCGCGGTCCGGCCCATGAATGCCTCGCTGCGTTGGGTGCTGGTGATCCTGGTGCTGCTGGCGTCGCTGGCGGCGCTTGGCGATGGGCGGCTGGCGTCGCCGGCGCGGAGCCGGCCGGCGCCGGCAGGAAGCGCAAACGGCGCGAGGGATGGGAGGGCAAGGCGATGAGCGGAGCAGGCGGGCAGGGGTTGGGGCCAAGCGGTCAGGCCAGGCGAGCGGATGGAGTTGGTGATAGATCGGCGCATGTCCCGCGCGGGCGCTGGACTAGGCGGACGGCGGCGGCGGTGTTGGGAGCCCTGTTGGGAATAGCGATGGGGGCGACACCGGCGGCGGCGCAGGGCGGCTATTTCGGGCGCAACAAGGTGCAGCGGCGAACCTTGCGGTGGCAGGTGATGAAGGCGCCGCATTTTCAGATCTATTACTATCCGGCCGAAGCACAAAGCGTGCCGACTGTGGCGCGAATGGCGGAACGTTGGTACACGCGGTTGGCGGGCATCCTCGGCGACCCGCGGTGGACCGGACAAGTGCTGATCTTGTACGCGGACTCGGCGGATTTTTCCGAGTCCACGGCGGTGCCCGGGCTGCTGCCGGTGGGCGTAGGCGGGGTAACGATGGCGATGGAACAGCGGGTGGTGATGCCGCTGGCGGGAACCCTGGCGGAGACCGACCACGTGCTGGGGCACGAACTGGCGCATGCCATGGAGTTTGATTTAACGCGGCCTGCGGCGCGCGGACTTCCGGGGGCAACGCGGCTGCCGCTGTGGTTTTTGGAAGGGCTGTCGGAGTACGTTTCGCGCGGGGCGAATGATCCGCAAACGGCGATGTGGGTGCGAGACGCGGTGCTGCACAAAACGCTGCCGACGGTGGCGAAACTGGGTTCGGCGCGGTACTCGCCCTACCGATTCGGGCAGGCCTTTTGGGCCTATATCACAGGACAGTTCGGAGACGACAAGATCGGGCCGCTGCTGCGGGCGGGGGCGCGGACCGGATCGGGAGACAAGGCGTTGGAGACGGTGTTCAACGTGAAAGCGAAGGAAATCTCCGCTAGCTGGACGGAAGCGACGAACCAGGACGAGGGGCGGGTGCTGGCGGCGACGCAGGCAGCAGCGCCCGGGGCGCGGCGGCTGCTGGCCGCGCCCGACCGGCTGCTTCAGATCAGCCCGGCGCTCAGCCCGGATGGCCGCTGGATGATCTTCTTTTCCTCCCGCGACCTGTTCGCGGTGGATCTGTATTTGGCCAACGCGGAGACCGGTAAAGTGGTGCGGCGCATCACGCAAACGGCGACAAATCCAAACTTCATCAACACGGAGTTCATCAACTCGGCGGGCGCTTGGGACCCAACCGGCGACCGGTTTGTCTACGCGCGCACGCGGGAGGGCCGGGCCGAGCTGGTGATCTACAGCGTGAAGCAGGAGGCGACGGAGAGAGTGATGGCAATCCCGGGGGTGGGGGAGGTGCTGAACCCGAGCTGGTCGCCGGATGGGCGGCAAATCGCCTTCGCGGGCTTGGAGGGCGGGCGGAGCGATCTGTATTTGCTGGACGTGGCCAGCGGGAAGGCGCGGCGATTGACCAACGATGCCTACGCCGAGCTGGAGCCGGCATGGTCGCCCGACGGCCAGGAGATTGCTTGCGTGACCGACCGGTACACGACGCAACTGGCGACGCTGGCCTATGGGCATTACCGGTTGGCTCTGATCAACCCGGCGAACGGCGAAATGCGGGAGCTGCCGGGGCTGAGCGGGGCGAACCAGATCAACCCGCAGTGGTCTCCGGACGGAAGGTCGCTGTACTTCATCGCCGACGCGGGCGGAATTCCGAACCTCTACCGGCTGCGGGTGGGGGAGGGAAGCATTCAGGCGCTGAGCAACGTGCAAACGGGGATTGCGGGGGTGACGCCGCTCAGCCCCGCCTTTTCGGTGGCGGCGCGGTCCGGCGCGATCGTCTACAGCATGTACGCCGATGGGGGCTATGAGCTGTGGCGGATGGAAGCGCCGGCGGCGGGGGCGAACACCGAAACGCAGGCGAAGCTGGCGGGGCTGCACGCGGCGCTGCTGCCGCCGCGGATGACGGACAGCTGGCCGGTGGCGGCGTACCTGGCGGATGCAAGGACCGGGCTCCCGCCGGAGGGCGCCCAGTACGCCAGCACGCCGTATCGTCCGGGCCTGCGACTGACAGGCGTGGCGCCGGTGGCGATCGGGTTCGGAGTGAGCACGTTTGGCCCGGCATTTGGCGGGGGAACGGCCCTGCAATTCCGTGATCCGCTGGAGACGCGCGCGCTGGACGTGCAGGTGGCGGCGATCACTTCAAATGGTACGCGGAACTTCCTGCGCGGCTTGACCGGGGTGGTCAGTTATCAGGATCTTAGCCACCGCTGGCAGTGGGGCATGCTGGGCGGGCAGATCCCGATGCTGACCGGCGCGTACGGCATCACCAGCGCCGGGACCATTTCCGGCCAACCGGTGGTGGCGAACCAATTTCTGCGCTACTGGCAGCTGGACCGGGAGGCCTTGGGAACCCTGGCTTATCCAATCAACCGGTCGCAGCGGGTGGAGTTCGCCGCCGGTTACCAGAACATTGGATTCGCCCTGGAGTCGGATACCCAAATCTATTCCGCCATCACGGGGGCCCCGCTGGCGCAGATCGTGCAGGACCTGCCGGCGCCGCCGTCGCTGAACTTCGTGACCGGCATGGCGGCGCTGGTGTACGACACGGCGATCTTCGGGGGCACCAGCCCGGTGCGGGGACAGCGCTACCGGCTGCAAGCCGGCGCTTCGGATGGCAGCTTGTTTTTTGGGACACTGCTGGCGGATTACCGCCGGTATGAACCGCTAAGCCGGTCGTTCAGCCTGGCGTTCCGGATTATGCACTTTGGGCGTTACGGATCCGGAGCGAACGATCCGCGGCTCCAGGACTATTTTCTGGGCGATCCCATGCTGGTGCGGGGGTATGACCTGAACTCATTCCGGCTGGAGGAATGCGGGCCGAGGTACAACATCACGGGCGAATGTCCGGTGTTCGACCGGCTGCTGGGGAGCAAGATCGCGGCGGCAAGCGGGGAGGCGCGGCTTGAGCTGTTTGGCCCATTGGGCCTGGTGCGGAAGATTCCGCTGCCGGTGGAGTTGGCGCCGTTTTACGATGCCGGATATGCGTGGTCGGAGCCGGCGGGTGGGGCGCTGCAACAGACGCCACGGCAAGCGGTAACCAGTGAAGGCGCCACGCTGCGGATTAACATTTTCGGCATCGTGATCGGGGCGGTGACGTATGCAATTCCGAATCAGCGGCCACTGATTGGCCACGTTTGGGAGTTCGACCTGCTGCCCGGCTTCTAAGATTGTGCGAGGCAGGGCGCCAGGAAAAGCGCGTGGGACTAAGCGCGCAGCGGGTGGGCGCGCATCCCCAAGCGAGCGGCATGAAGGCGGCAGGCGGCTTCGACCGTCCTTCCCCCCAAACGGGGATAGCGTATAGGGCGGTTGGGGCTAGCCATAAGGATCCGGAGGACACGCCGGTTGATGGGCGCGGGCCCGGCGGGACGTCCCGCTTTGCCTGGCGCGGCGCAGACCCCGCTTAACCGCCCGGTCTGCGCCGATGGCGCCGCGGGCCCAATTCGGCAGCTGCTTGGGCGGGCGTGGCCCCGGTTAGGCTTGGCGCGGGCGTGTTGCCCGGCCGTTGCTTGGCGCGGGCGCGCTGCCCGCTTAGGCGCCGCTGCGGACGGCGCCGGTTCCCGGGCTGAGGCGCGCACGGAAGTTCGCAGCCGCTCCACGCCTACTTCGGCCCCCGGCCAAAGCCGCGGCCCGAGCGAGCGCAGCGCCATTCAGATGGTCCCTGCCGTGCAAGGGAAAGGGTGGGCATGGAGGTGCCAGGTATGAAGCGGAGATGGGTAGTGTCGGTCGCGGTGGCGGCCGCGGTGGTGTTCTTGCTGGCGTTCACGGTGCGCCGTGCCGCGGCACAAGAAGAAAACGGAAACCAGGGGCAGGGGGTAGAGGCGCAGAGCGAGTCGCAGCCGGCCTCGGCGGCGGAACCGGTCGCGGATTCCCCGGTGATCAATGAGCTTTTGGACCAGGCGCTGATGTATTCGGCGCAGCTCGACGTGGATGCGGACGCGCTGGTGTTCTTGGAGCGGTGGCCGGATTTTCGCGAGACGCACGGCGTGGAACTGAACACCATGAAAGGCCACATCAACGAGCTTGGCAAATTAGAGGCGCGAATGCGGGCAGTGCGTGATTCGGGTTCGCCCTGGCAACAAAACGCGGTGGACCAGATCCGGCCGCTGCTGGAACAACTCGCCGGCAACATGGAAGCCGCGATTGCCAACTATAACCAAGACCGGCATATGAAGCCGATGGGAAAACACGCCGACTATCTGCAAGCCAATGCCGATTTGGCGGCGCGGCTGCGCGCGCTGATCAAGGATGCGG
>DAHUYO010000209.1 GCA_027315185.1 Acidobacteriota bacterium | reverse complement strand
AGGGCATCCGCAGATCGCGGCCAGCGCCAGCCGCATCCCGATCCTCTGCCTGCCCACCGACGAGGAAGCGGTGATGGCGGCGCAGGCGGCTGCCATGTCCGCACCCTGACGATGACGTGCCGACCGGCGCTCGCCCAACCGGGCGGCTTGACAGACTCTCTATGCTCCCGTAATCGAATACTGCCTCCGCGCAGCACCATGGGGCGTCTGCCCCGGAGCCACCGATGCCATCGATCGATCTCTGGAATCCCTCCCATCCGGGCGTACTGGCGGCGCTGGTCACGGCCTGGCTGCTGGGCCTGGTGCACGGCGTGGTCCCCGACGAGCACACCTGGCCGATCACCTTCAGCTATGCGATCGGCAGCCATTCCGGTCGCAAGGGCCTGCGCGCCGGACTGCTGTTCTCGCTGAGCTTCACCGTGCAGCGCGCGATCGCCAGCGAGCTGGCCTGGCTGGGCCTGTCGCACTGGATGCAGAACCGCTGGCTGGAACAGGCGCTGTATGTGCCGATCGGACTGCTGATGGCCGCGGGCGGTTTGCTGATGCAGCGCCAGCACCGGGTACTGCATCTGCATCTCGTGGGGACCTGTCACGAAAGCGGGCTGACCGAGCCCGCCGAGACGGCGCGCTGGGCACGGATGACCGGCTGGATG
>DAHUYO010000208.1 GCA_027315185.1 Acidobacteriota bacterium | reverse complement strand
GAGCACCTGCGGGACCTCGAAGTCCCAGGACAGGTCGGCCCGGCTGGCCAGTCGGTCCAGCCAGACCGGTCCAGCCAGCCGGGCCAGCCGGGGCTGGCCCAGCCGGGTCAGCCGCTGCCGCCGGGCGCCCGTCCCCGGCTGCGGGACGTGATCCTGACCGCGGCGGGTGCGGGCCTGGTCGACCAGACCGCCTACGCGCAGGCGGGCCTGTTCGCGGTCGAGGTGGCGGTGGCGGCGCAGCTGGCGGCGTGGGGGATCCGCCCGTCGCTGGTGGCGGGCCACTCGGTCGGTGAGATTACGGCCGCGTACCTGGCGGGGGTGTTCTCCCTGCAGGACGCGTGCGCGCTGGTCGCGGCGCGGGGCCTGGCGATGCAGGCGCTGCCGGCGGGCGGGGCGATGACGGCGGTCGCCGCCCCGGAGGCTGAGGTCACTGCGGTGCTGGCCGGCTATCCGGGGGTGGAGGTCGCGGCGGTTAACGGCCCGGCGGCGACGGTGATCTCGGGTGATGCGGCGCAGGTGGAGGCGGCGGCGGCGGTGCTGGCTGCCCGGGGTGCCCGGGTCCGGGCGCTGGCGGTGTCGCACGCGTTCCATTCCGCTGCGGTCGACCCGGCGCTGTCCGCCCTGGCGGAGGTGGCGGCGGGGATCGCTTATGCC
>DAHUYO010000207.1 GCA_027315185.1 Acidobacteriota bacterium | reverse complement strand
GGCGGTCATCCCCGCGTCGGCGCGATCTCCTTTGCGCCCGGCGATTTGGAGCAATCGCGCCGCGTGGCGCGGGAGGTCGCGGCGGAACTCCGCCAGTCCTACCTCGCCTCCCGGGCGGCCGCGCCGGCATCCTCGGCGCCGCGCCCTTAGCGGCGAACGCGCGGTTGGGATCGGTCCCCGCCGCAGCCGGCGCTCCGGGTCGCGTCCTGCGCTCCCCACCGCATTTGTTCGCCCGCCTCGGCGCCCGGCGCAGGGGCGGTGCGGCGGCGATTAGGCGGCGGCGCCGGTCAGCACCAGAAGGCTCGAGCGCAGCGCCGGGGCGCCGGCAAAATGCACCGTGTGCCAGCCCGCTTGACGCGGATACTCTAGATTCTCCAAACGGTCGTCCACGAAGGCGCAATGTTCGGGGCGGCATTGCAGAATCTGGATTGCGCGCTGGAACATCACGGGCTCGGGTTTGCGCGCATCCAGATAGCAGGAACTGAGGAACGTGTCGAAGTAGCGGTGCAGAGCGAACCGTTCGATGCGGTACTCGTTGAGTTCCCGCGATTCGTTATTCAGCATCACCAAACGCAGGCGCCCCTCGGCCGTGATCTCCCGCAAAACCTCCATGGACGCATCCAGCGGGGCGGATTGGGCGCGCATGAAGGCGCGCAA
>DAHUYO010000206.1 GCA_027315185.1 Acidobacteriota bacterium | reverse complement strand
GGCGGTCATCCCCGCGTCGGCGCGATCTCCTTTGCGCCCGGCGATTTGGAGCAAGCGCGCCGCGTGGCGCGGGAGGTGGTGGCGGAACTCCGCCAGTCTTACCTCGCCTCCCGGGCGGCGGCGCCGGCATCCTCGGCGCCGCGCCCTTAGCGGGGAACGCGCGGTTGGGTTCGCTCCGGGCCGGAGGCGGCGCGCCGCGCCTCCCCCTGCGCTGCTCTTCACCGTGTTTTTCCGCCTGCCTCGGCGCCCAGCGCAGGGCAGCGCGGCGATGATTAGGCGGCGGCGCCGGTCAGCACCAGAAGGCTCGCGCGCAGCGCCGGGGCGCCGGCAAAATGCACCGTGTGCCAGCCCGCTTGACGCGGATACTCCAGATTCTCCAAACGGTCGTCCACGAAGGCGCAATGTTCGGGGCGGCATTGCAGAATCTGGATCGCGCGCTGGAATATCACGGGCTCGGGCTTGCGCGCATCCAGATAGCAGGAACTGAGGAACGTGTCGAAGTAGCGGTGCAGAGCGAATTGTTCGATGCGGTACTCGTTGAGCTCCCGCGATTCATTATTCAGCATCACCAAACGCAGGCGTCCCTCGGCCGTGATCTCCCGCAAAACCTCCATGGACGCATCCAGCGGGGCGGATTGGGCGCGCATGAAGGCGCGCAA
>DAHUYO010000205.1 GCA_027315185.1 Acidobacteriota bacterium | reverse complement strand
CCGCACGTCTTTCTCCGCGACACCTGCCTGGGCGCCACCGCCCCCTGCACACCCTCCATCCAGGAGGCTGACCTGAACGACGCAGGCGTCCCCGCCAACGGCAACGGGAGTTCCAACATTGATTACCCCACCGTCAGCCAGGGCGGCCGCTATGTCGCCTTTGACTCCGCCTACAATGCCACCAATCTCGGCGGCGCCCCCACCCACGACGATCTCTACCTGCGCGACACCTGCAACAACGCCCCCGCCGGTTGCATCCCCTCGACGACGGTAATCTCCGTCCCCTATGCCGGCCAATTTTCCAACTCCGGCTCCGATAACGCCTCCATCACCCCCGACGGCCGTTACGTCGCCTTCGCCTCCCTCGCCACCAACTTGGTCCTCGGGGATCCCGGTCCGCTCAATAACTACAAGGACATTTTCGTCCGCGACACCTGCCTGGGCGCCCCCTCCCCCTGCGTCCCCACCACACTTTGGGCTTCTATCGCCCAACTGCCCGGCGATCCCTACACGCCGTCCTATTCCGACTCCGACTATCCCGCCATCAGCGCCGACGGCCATTATGTCGCCTTCATCTCCAACTCCGGCACCCTGCTCAATGCCGTCGACGTTACCGGCGGCGCCACCGCCCAGGTCTTCATCGCCAAAACGGGCTTTTAG
>DAHUYO010000204.1 GCA_027315185.1 Acidobacteriota bacterium | reverse complement strand
CGTCTCGTCTACGAGCGCGTCCGGCTCGGAATCATGAGCGCCCTGGCGGTGAACGAGCCCCTCACCTTCAACGAGCTCAAAGCGCTGTTCGATGTCAGTGACGGCAACCTGAGCGCCCATGCCCGCAAGCTCGAGGAAGCCGGCTACATCGAATGTGCCAAATCGTTCGCGGGCCGGCGTCCAAAATCCGAGTACCGCCTCACGCCGGCGGGCCGCCAGGCGCTGTACCGTTACCTCGATCACATCGAGGCGGTCATCAAAGCCACGAGACGCTCATGAGCGCTGCGGGGAATTTTCACGTCGCCATCATCATGGACGGCAACGGCCGCTGGGCCGAGCGGCGCGGCCTGCCGCGCAGCGCCGGGCACGTGCAAGGGGCGAAGATGGTCAGGCGCGTCGTTGAGGCGAGCGCGCGGGCGGGCATCCGCACCCTGACGCTGTACGCGTTCTCATCGGACAACTGGGGCCGGCCGAGCCCCGAGGTCGACTCGCTCCTACGCCTGCTGCAGTGCTACCTGGCAAGCGAGACTCGCCGCTGCCTGCGCAACTCTGTGCGCATCAACGTCATCGGCCGCCGCGACCGGCTGCCGGCGGGGCTGGTGCGAGCGATCGAGCACAGCGAGCTTCTGACGGCGCACTGCACACGCATGCGGCTGCGTAT
>DAHUYO010000203.1 GCA_027315185.1 Acidobacteriota bacterium | reverse complement strand
ATCGCGATGTGGTCATCGCCCAGCGCCTGCCAGCCCTGCAACTGGAACACCGTCACCGAATCCTGCGGCTTGCCGGCGTACTTCTCGAAGCGCGCCAAGTTCTCGGCCATCACTTTGGCGGGGTCGGCCAGCGCCGCGCCGGCCGCCACCAACGTCACCGCCGCCAGCGCGGCCAGAATTGCTGTCTTGATGCGCATGACAACCTCCAGCGGACGTGCCGCGCACCCGCGCGGCTGCGAAACCATGGTAGTCCCGCGCCCGGCGGCCGGCGTGTACGCCATGTATGCGTTCGCCGCGCGTTCATGCGCCTGCCGCGCTTGACGCCATCTCCCCCGCGCCGGTCTAATACGCGGCTCGCGGCGCAAGGCCGTGCGCTTCCGGCCAGGTAGCTCAGTTGGTAGAGCAGAGGACTGAAAATCCTCGTGTCGGCGGTTCGATTCCGTCCCTGGCCACCATCCCTATCAAGCCCTTACACGATGCGCCGCGTCTGCGGTTGTCGCCCAGTTGCGCACCTGCAGCCCTGGCACGCGTTTGAACTCGCGCTCGTTGTTGGTCACCACGATGAGCCCCGCCGCCTTGGCGTGCGCGGCGATCCACAGATCGTTGTTGCCGATGGGCTCGCCTTTCGCCTCGAGCGCGGCGCGGATCGCACCATAGGACTGCCCCGCCGTTTCCGGTAGCGGCATGACCGGCAGCATCGT
>DAHUYO010000202.1 GCA_027315185.1 Acidobacteriota bacterium | reverse complement strand
TGCTGTGCCGGGACGAATAGTCGACCGCGATGCGCAGCCGCATGCGCGTGCAGTGCGCGGTCAGCTGCTCGCTGGCCTCGATGGCGCGCACCAGACCCGATGGCAGCCGATCACGACGGCCGATGACGTTGATGCGTACCGAGTTGCGCAGGCAGCGACGCGTTTCGCTCGCGAGATAGCACTGCAGCAGCCGCAGCAGGGATTCGACTTCGGGGCTCGGCCGGCCCCAGTTGTCCGACGAAAATGCGTACAGCGTCAAGGTGCGAATGCCGGCGCGGGCGCTCGCCTCAACGACCCGGCGCACCATTTTCGCGCCCTGCACGTGTCCGGCGCTGCGCGGCAGGCCGCGGCGCTGAGCCCAGCGGCCGTTGCCGTCCATGATGATGGCGACGTGAAATTTCCCCGTTGCGCTCATGAGCGTCTCGTGGCCTTGATCACCGCTTCGATGTGATCGAGATAACGGTACAGGGCGTGGCGGCCCGCTGGCGTGAGCCGATACTCGGATTTCGGGCGCCGTCCCGCGAACGACTTCTCACACTCGATGTAGCCGGCTTCCTCGAGCTTGCGCGCATGCGCGCTCAAATTCCCGTCGCTGACGTCAAACAGTGCCTTCAATTCATTGAAGGTCAGCTGCTCGTTGACCGCCAGTGCGCTCATGATCCCGAGCCGGACGCGCTCATAAACGAGGCGATCGAATTTCGTGTC
>DAHUYO010000201.1 GCA_027315185.1 Acidobacteriota bacterium | reverse complement strand
AATACGGCGATGCGGCGAACGGCAGCCCCCGCGGCGGCGCCGGCCGTCGCCTCCGATCCAGCCCGGAGCTAAGGCAGTGATGCACGGGCGACGACCCCGACGGTCGCGGGGAGTCCGACGATAGGCCAGCGCGGGCACCAGCCCCGCCGCTGGCGGTGTAGTGGAAAACCGTCCCGGCTCCCTGTTCTCGCCGCCTAGGAGGGCCCCGGTCCCGCCGTAGGCGGGGCGCAGAGAGTGCGCGGGTGCGTGCGCAGGGCAGGAGCCCTGCCCCACGCGCCGGCATAGATGCTCCCGCCGGCCGCGGAAATGTGGGGTATGCCTCCGGCTTGGGTGCGGTCGCGCTCCGCGCGGCCCGGACCTGCAAAGGGCATTGCCCGCGCGCCTTGCCTAGCCCGCGGCCACCCTGCGGGGCGCGTGGCCAGCGCTCCGCCGCAACGGAGATCATCGGATAGACGCGGGCACCAGCCCAGCCACGGGCGGGGCGTCGACAGCGAATCGCGGGAGCGCTGGCAAGCAACGGACGTTGCCGCGCGCCGCGCTACGCGGCGGCATGGCACCGGCGTGGCCGCTGCACCCAGGGCTGGGGCGCAGGCCCCAACGCGGCTCGCGCCGCAGCAATGCGGGAGGCGCCGCCGAGGGCGAATGCCCTGCGGCTAAAGGCCGTTCGATGGACCGGGCCTGGCGGCCCGTGGCGTGCATCCAGCCC
>DAHUYO010000200.1 GCA_027315185.1 Acidobacteriota bacterium | reverse complement strand
GCAGCACCAGCGGCGAGGACACGAAGTTCGACCGTCTCGTCTACGAGCGCGTGCGCCTCGGCATCATGAGCGCCCTGGCGGTGAACGCGCAGCTCACCTTCAACGAGCTGAAGGCGCTCTTCAACGTCAGTGACGGCAACCTGAGCGCGCATGCGCGCAAGCTCGAGGAAGCCGGCTACATCGAATGCTCGAAGTCCTTCTCCGGGCGGCGCCCGAAGTCCGAATACCGGCTGACGCCGGTGGGCCGCAAGGCGCTCTACCGCTATCTCGAGCACATCGAGGCGGTCATCAAAGCGACACGCCGGTCGTGAGCGCGCAATGAGCCCGCACGTCGCGATCATCATGGACGGCAACGGCCGCTGGGCGCAGCGCCGCGGCATGCCCCGCAGCGCCGGCCACGTCCACGGCGCCAAGGCCGTCAACGGCATCGTGGAGGCCGCCGTCCGATCCGGCATCGGGACGCTCAGCCTCTACGCGTTCTCCTCCGACAACTGGGGGCGCCCGAGCCTCGAGGTCGATGCGCTGATGCGCCTGCTGCAGCGGTATCTGACGACCGAGACGCGCCAGTGCATCGAGCAGTCGATCCGGATCAACGTGATCGGCCGCCGCGACCGGCTGCGGCCGAGCCTGGTACGCGCCATCGAGCAGAGCGAGCGGCTGACGGCGGCTTGCTCGCGGATGCAGCTTCGGATCGCGATCGATTACTCCTC
>DAHUYO010000001.1 GCA_027315185.1 Acidobacteriota bacterium | reverse complement strand
GAAAGGAGTTTACAAGCCGAAGCCCTTCATCCTCCACGCGGCGTTGCTGCGTCAGGGTTTCCCCCATTGCGCAAAATTCCCCACTGCTGCCTCCCGTAGGAGTCTGGACCGTGTTTCAGTTCCAGTGTGTCCGTGCGCCCTCTCAGGCCGGATACCGATCGTAGCCTTGGTGGGCCATGACCCCACCAACTAGCTAATCGGCCGCGGGCCCCTCCTCGAACGCCTTGCGGCTTTCACCCCACGGGCATGCGCCCGCAGGGTGGTATGCGGTATTAGCCACGCTTTCGCGTGGTTATTCCCCGTTCGAGGGTAGATTACCCACGTGTTACTCACCCGTGCGCCGCTCTACTGGCCCCCTTGCGGGGGTTTTCGCGCGCGACTTGCATGTGTTAGGCACGCCGCCAGCGTTGATTCTGAGCCAGGATCAAACTCTCAAAAAGAACTTCCCGGCGGGCGATCGAACTACCCGCCGAGTTTAGCTTTTGAGTGGCCGCCCCGGCTGATAACCCGGAATGACTTTACTTCTGGCGTGTTCCATCCAGTTGTCAAACAGCGATCCCCGCGCCCGGAGGCGAAGGGGGCCCCCTGGGGGGCCAACCGGTTTTACCGAAGGCAAAACCGTCCTCGAACTTTAAGCCGCGACCGCGCCGAGATCCCATACCGCGGACCCACGGTCTCGGTTCCTAAGGGGCTTGCAGCAAGCACTGCGGCTGCGCGAAGCCGGGCGTTTTCACCGCCCGGGCACGACAACGGCGCCGAGTAGCGCCAATCGAGCCTCTAGTTACCTTAGCGCGCCTTGGCCAGCCTGTCAACTGATTTTCCGGCCGACACCACCCCTGCGGTTGCCGATCGCCGGAAACCGCGACGTGCGCACCAAGGTTCAAATGATGATAACGGGGCAGGCCTGCTGCGTCAAGGGAAAGGTGCAGCAGGATCGCCCTCGCGGGGTTTGGTTTCCCGACCCGCCGCGGTCCGGGGTGAAGAGGCAAGCCCGCAGGTGGGCGCTGCTAGCGGACGATGGCCGCGGGCGCGCGCAGCAGCAGGCCGAACGATCCGGTACGCGCGAATCCCGCGGCAAAGGCCCGGGCGGCGCGCAGTTTGCGCCCCTGCGCCTGGTAGAACCAGCCCAGGTGCTTGCTCATGGACACGATGCCGTCGCGGGCGGCGCGCACAGCCTGGCGATCCTCCGCGCGGCGCAGGGCTTCGGCCTCTTGGGTGAGCATGGCGAGGATCAGGGCGTGGTCCTTTTCCTCGTGCACTCGGTGCGTGGCGTCTGCTTGGACCCGCATGGTGACCAGCGGCGCGTCCAGGTAGCCAAAGCGGAAGCGCTTGGCAAAGCGGAGGAGAAATTCCCAGTCGCTGCCCGAGGGCCAGTCCTCGCGGAACAGTCCGGTCTGGAAGAGGGCGGCCCGGCGCAGCACGAGCGTGGGCGGCTTGATCGGCACCTCTTGCAGCAGGCACAGGTATAGTTCGCGGCGGGTGAAGACAACCTCGGATGGAAATCCGCGGCTCGCGAGCAAGGGGCCCAGGACCGGCGTGGCGCGGATGAAGGATTCCGTCCGCTGGCCGCCGTCGGTTTTCGCGGTATCAGAAAACACCGCGGCGGCGGCGGGGTAGCGGGAAAGGAAGTCCGCGCAACGCGCCAGCTTGTCCACGCTCCACAGGTCGTCCGAGTCGAGAATGGCCACCAGGGGTGCGCGGCAGGCGTGGAAGCCACTGTTGTAGGCGGCGCTGCAGCCGCGATTCACGGGATGACGCAGGTACCGGATGCGGCGGTCCCGGAACGACTCGACGATGCGGCGCGACTCGTCGCTGGACGCATCGTCCACCACGATGAGCTCGAAATCGGTGAAGCTCTGGGCGAGGACGCTTTGGATCGCCTCGCCGACAATGTACGCCCGGTTGTATGTGGGCAGCACAACGGAGATGGCCGGGGGGGTGAGGTCCATTGCGCGGTTCCTTCTCCCGCGCCCAATCGCCCCCGGCCAGTTACACCCGTGGCAGGAAGATTGGTGATTGCGGCGGGGATGATTCTGTTCCCCTGCGGCCAGTGCATTTGAACTTCCAATGCGGTCACCAAGAATTCTGCTGAGATTACTCACTCTCCTCGCGAAGTGAGTCGCAAGATTCCTGCACGTTGGCGAAGAAGCATTCCGGTGTTGGCCGACGCCCGCGAGGCCGCGCGGCGGGCCGCGAGCCGCCGGCCCTAGCCGCCGCGGGAGTTGGACCCGCGCTCCGTGGTGGGCCTTTAGCGCGCCGCCGCGCTTCCCGCGGCCGGGTTAGCCGGGAGCGCCGCGGTGACTGACCGCAGCGGCTGACGATTGCCTGTAGGGGAAATTGCGGCCACTAACCGGGTAAGCGCCGTAGCGCGCCCTGTAGGCGATCCGGATATCTTGCGAAAAGAATCGGGGAGCGGAATGGGCGCGGAGGGCCTCGCCCGCGAGGCGCGCTGCATTCCGTTCTAAGCCGGTCGCGCCAGCCGGGGTGGGCGGTGCGCCCGAGGCCGAAAAGGGGAAGGGGGCAGGGATGCGCAACATTTCTTCGCTGGCCGCTAGGCGTGTTTCGGCGGGTGGTAATTCTGGCACCAAGGGAAACGGCCAGGGCAGCCGCGCCGCGCCGAGACTCGTGGTAGTTGGCGCTACAAAAGAACGCGTAGCGTTGGCGGTGGAGATGCTCAATAGCCGTACGGAGAATGCCGGCGCCGGCGAGATGGCCGACAGGCCAGCCGGGACGGCGAGTGGAGGTTCGCGAGGCATGGTGGGACTGCGCAGGGTCTGGTTGTGTGCGGCAATTCTGGGCGCGGCGGTTGCGGCGGCGGGTTGTGGCGGTCAAGCGGGATTGAACGCGACGGCCAAGGCTTCGGCGGCGCTGGAGGTCAGCACCGCCAAGTTGCCAGGGGGCACCGTGGCCAAGAGCTACAGCGCGGCGCTGGCGGCCAGCGGCGGTCGGGCGCCCTACCAATGGAGCGTGGCCTCCGGGCAACTGCCGGCGGGTGTGGGCTTAAGCAGCAGCGGGGCGTTAACCGGCAGCCCGCAGCAAGCCGGAACGTATGCGTTCCAAGCCGCGGTGAAAGACGCAGCGGGGGCGAAGGCGCAGCGCACGTTGAGCGTCTCGGTGGCGCAAACGCAGGCATCCCAAACGCCGCCGCCCACGCTGGACACCTATGGCGGCGTCGTGGGTTTGGCGGCGCCGGGCGGCGCGACGGGATATTTCCGGGTGGCCAAGGTCGGCTCGCGTTGGGTGTTCGTGGATCCGCTGGGGAACGAGTTTTGGATGCTGGGCGTCTACGACGTTGACGCCTCGAACGCGCCGGACGGACTGCCGGGAACCTCCTACTACGACCGCGTATTGGCGAAGTATGGCGGCATCGCCGAGTGGGGAGTGCAGGCGGCGCGGCGGCTGAAGGCGTGGGGATTCAACACCGCGGGCGAATATTCGTCGGCCTACGTGGGCGCGGTGGATCAGTTCGCCACGCGCAACACGACCGCGCCGATTCCATCCATCGGAATGATCCGTCCGAACTACTATTCGCTGATTGACAGCGGCAATTATGCGCCCGGACCGGTCAAGGATCTGATGAACGGCCTGGACGGCAACTACCACAACTATGCGGGCGATCCTGTCGCCGACATCTACGACCCCAATTACACGGCGTACGTGGATGGCTCGGTGGCGGCGATGTCGCCGCCGGCGGTGGCCAACTCGCCGTGGATCATCGGCAACACGGTCGAGGACGCGGACGATCTGTGGGGCTTCGGTCCCGGCCCCGACCAACCGACCTCGCCGGCCGGGCATGCCACCTCGAACCTGGGATGGATCGCGCTGTGCACGAATTTCCAGCAAACCGCCAACACCAAGTATGGCGAGGTGTACACGGACACGAAGGTATACACGAAATACGCGCTGCAGGCGTTCCTGGAACAGAAATACAACAACAGCATCGCGGCGCTGGACGCGGCCTGGGGAGCGGATTACACGACGTTCGGGGATGCCGGTGGATTTGCCACGGGCACGGGCCTGCTGGATGAAGACGGGCGGGATTCGTGGGTGGGCGACGACGACGTCAGCCTCAGCACGGCGACGCCCGCCGTGCAGGCGGACCTCAACGCCTTCATGGCGCAGTACGTCCAGAGGTTTTTTCAGATCGTGACGGCGGCGTTGCGAAAATATCAGCCGAACCATCTGATTTTCGGCCCGGCGACGCTGAACGGTTGGGGCGGCATTTCCCGGCAGGCGGTGCTGGCGGCGGCGGGGCAGTCGGTGGACGTCATTCAAGCCAACGCCGCCAACCAGCAAATTTACGACCAGACGCTGCAATGGGCGGGCGACAAACCGCTGGTGGCGTGGGTGGGCTTCACCGCCAATCCAGATTCCGACCTGTTTGCCTATTCGCATTCGGGGGATGTGGCGACGCAGGCGGCGCGGGCGGCGGAATACGCCAGCACGCTGGATCAGCTGTATGCCTACGCCGGCAGCGCCGGCGATGGCAGTTTGGCGGGCAGCCAAAACTTCGCCGGCATGAAGTTCTGGGCTTGGTCGGACTCCTGGGGGGAAAAGGCCAACTGGGGCCTGGTGAGCCTGCTCGATAACGCCTATGACGGCAAGGAGGACACCGTCGCGGCGGGGGTAGACCCATGGGGGTTCGTGACCGGTGGGGAGGCGAAGAACTTCGGCGACGTGATCACGGGCGTCAAGCAGGAGAACGAAAAGATCCTCGCGGAGCTAGCACAGCCGTAAGCCAGCGCGCCGCAGCGCCGGCCGGGGGCGGGCCGCCAGGCGGAGTCCGCGGGCTTTGCGGGCCTCCTCGCGCCGGCGTGGCTCCCCGAGCCAACGGCGCGACCCCGCGAGGAGCAAGCCCGCGTGCTAACCGGCGAGGTTTCGTCGGGGTTCCTCAACAAACTCAATGAGCTGCCGGGTGGGGGCCATGAGCCAGGCGATGAGGCGGCCGGCAAAGGCGACGGCGGGAACGGGGGCGCGGAGCAGGAGACATTTGTGCGCCTTGGCATGCTCCAGCGCGGCGGCGATGGCGGGAACTTCGTAGCACAGGTGATAGGCTCCGCCGCCTTGGGCAAGGATGGAGCGCAGGGGAGAATCGTCGCTGAGGGGGCTGATCAGCTCGATGACGGGGTCGTTGGCCGGGCCGCCAGCCGAGCCGGGGGATGCCGCGGCGAGGAAGCAAACGGTGACTTTTTGGATGGGATCATCGAAGGGACCCGATTGGAGGCGGTAACCGAACATCTGCTCGTAGAAGGGCAGCGCGGAGGCGATGACGGGAACGGCGACGCCGAGGTGGTGGAAACGCATGCTAGCGGGCGGCCTGTTCGGGCAAGGCGATGTCTTCTGGCGCGCCGCCGGCGGAAGTCGCGTCCGGCGTCGAAGGCCCGGGGATGGCGGCGGCGCTGGCGGTGTCCGGCGTCCCTGCGCCGACTGGCGGCACCGCTGGCAAGGTGCTTTTCTGGGCGCGCATGACAATACAGCCGGAAACACCCATGTACGTCGCTCCGGCGGGAGCATTGGCGATGACCAAGGTGTTGGCGGCGATCTTGGCGCCGTCGCCGATGCGGATCTTACCCGCGATGGTGGCGCCAGTGCCGACATAAACGCGATCGCCGCGCACGGGCGCGCCGGGGCGGCCCATGGGGGAAGTCCCGACAGCTACGTGATGGCCGATGTCCCTCATTTCGCGTCTCGGCTCTCTTGCGCCACGCCGCGGGCGATGCGCGCGCGGAGGGCGTCCAAGCTATCCATCGCGCGCAGGTCATCCATGTCCAGGTCCACGCCGAACTCTTGCCCCAGGATGGCGGCTAGGCTGACCGCCGCCAGCGAGTCGGATGCCGCAAGTTGGGCGATGTTGATTCGATCCAGGGATTCGACGGTAAGCGCGGGGAAGGCGCATAGGACGCAGCGCTGGAGCTGGTCGTCTAAGTCAGGCATGTTCGGTCTCTCCTTGGAGCGGCACGGCGCAGGCCCCGGCTGGGCGTTCGCCGCCTTCCAGAATACCGGGCGCCGCGACGCGGTGGACCGGGCGCGGGCAGCGGCTCTCGAAGGCCGATCTGGGCAAGGTGAATGGCCCGGAAGGCGCGCTATCGAGGAGGGTGGCGAGGAACTCCCGCGTCGGCGTGTTGCGGGGCGTGGGGGCGAAATCGAACTCGATCGCGTCGGGGCCAGGTTGAAGATGGTGGAACAGGTACCGCAGGCACTCGTGCTCGATTTGGCGCGAGAAAGCCCGGCAGCTCATGACCCAGCTACGGACACGCAGCGACCGCCCCTGCCGCGTCCCCGCCAGCACGGCCACCTTCCCGAGCGGCCCGAACTTGTCCTCGTAGGCGGCGGCGAGGAGCTGGGAATCGGGCCGGCGCAGAAACGCCAGCCACTCGGCCCGTGTCCAACGGCCGCCGTTGAGGTTGAACTGGTTCGTCTTGTTAATCAACTCGAAGGCCCGCTCGTCCTCCGGGCCGGGGATGGACAGGGTAATGACCCCTTGGGCGCGGCGGAGGGCCGATTCCTGCCCCTCGGCTGCCCTCGCCTGGTGATAGAGCCCACTCCGGCGGACGCTTTCGATCCGCACGGCGTCCTCGGCGGACACGCCAGCCTTTCCGCAGCGGTCGCGGAGGCGGCCGATCAGGCCCCATAGGGCGGCGGCGTCGCCCGACGGAAACGCGAAGCACTCCATCTCTGGATGCCGCGTATGAACCTCCTCGAGCTCCCAGCGACTGTCGTCCACAAACACGACGTCGCGGGCGGAGATGTTCCAGCGGCTGAGGATCCGGCTGACCGCTTCCGACTTGGGTCCCCAGCCCACCTCGACGGGGAAGAAGCTGGATGGGGTGATGAGGAGGTCCGGCCGCGACAGCGCCGCCGCCACGGGGTCCGGGTCGTTCTTGCTGGCGACGGCCAGCATGACGCCGGCGGACGCCAGCGAGCCCAGGAACCGTTGGTAAAGGCCGTGCAGGTGGGCATTTGTCTGCTCGGCCCAACGTACGTTCGCGGCGCCGATCTCCCCGACCAGCCCCTCCCAGAGGGTGCCGTCGAGGTCGGTAATCAGCCCCTTGGCCACCGGTGGCGGCGCCATCGCGAGGGCCAGGCCCTCGGCGAGCGCATCGGCGTGCTCCAAGGTGTAGGGGCATCCGCTGCGCAGTTCGGACGTTGGATCGAACCGGCGCCCCGGCGGCACGCGTTCGTCCAGCCACTGGGGGCTGACCAGGCGGATGCGCGGGTTGGCGGCCAGCGCGGTGCCGGCGGCGGCGGATATCTCCCGCAGGCGGCTTTCCGCGTGGGCAGCCTGCCACCGAGCCTGCGGGAAAGCTGGCGGCAGGGGCAGGGTGGGAAGGGCGGCGTAGACGGGGCGGCTCTCAGCCGCGCGCAAAAGCGCTTGCGTGAGGCGCCCTGCCTCGGACTCCACGGTGGCCAGGATGTCCGGCAGGTCCGCCGCGGCCCATTGGCCGAGCGAGCGGATGCCCAACCGCCGGTCCAGGTCCGTCCACTCGATGGGCGCACAGAGCGCGTCCGCGCGCTGGCTCAGGCGCACGATATTGCCCGCCATGTCTCCAAAATGGCCGCTCTCCAGCTGCACGTTCTTGCCGGGCCACGCGGATCGCAGGCGCGCGGCAAGGAAAGTCTGCAGGTGCAGCGGGGTGAAGCCGCAGGCGAGCCCCACCCGAACCACCGGCGCCTCGGGCACAAACGGCCGACGTAGGATCTCAAAGGCTTCCAGCAGCTTCATAGCGAGCCCCTCGTTCATTTTGGCGGGGCGGGGAAATCCGGCAATGCCATTTTAGTTCCACGTCAGACTCGCGTCGCAAGGAAACCGCCGGGCGCAGGCTTCGTTACAACAGTTTCTAGGGGGACTGGCCCACGAGAAGGGCGATCTCGTGGTGTGCAACCTGGTGTTGGAGGAGAACATTTCCCCCTGCCAAATTCACACCGTGGGGCTGGGCGGCGCCGCGCCGGCGTCAGCGGAATCCAGCCGCTTGGCGATGGTGATGGTGATGTCGTCTTGTTGCGCCGAGGAGCTGAATCCGGCGACGGCGCTGACCACCGCCGCCACGATCCGCGACGCCGGTTCATCCTGATGGCGCCGCAAAATCGCCGCCAATCGTGCTTCCCCAAACTGCTCCTGATCCGCATTGAAGGCTTCAACCACGCCGTCCGTGTAGAGCGCCAGCAGATCACCGGGCGCCATCCGCGCCTCTTCCATTTGGCAGGACCAGTGCTCGAACAATCCCACGACGGTAGCCGTGGAGGGCAGGCGCCGCAGCTCCCCGTGCCGGGACAGCAGCAGCCCGGCTAAATGGCCGCAGTTGGCGTAGCGCAGCAGCCCGCTGGCCGCGGCATATTCGGCGTAGAGCAAGGTGGCGTATGCGGACGGCTCGCTGCTGTCGAACAACATGCGGTTCAGCCTCGCTAGGGCGCGTTCGGGATGGCCGGCAGCCGTCGCGCATTGTCCGCGCAGCGCGGCTTGGAGGTTGGCCATCAGCAGCGCGGCGGCGATGCCCTTGCCCGCGACGTCCGCAACGACGAACGCGACCCGATCACCGTCCAGCTCCACGAAGTCGTAGTAGTCGCCGCCCACCGATCTCGCTTGGACGCAGGCGGCCGCGCAGTCCAGGCCGGCGATCTTCGGCATTCCTTGCGGCAGCAAGCGCGCCTGCACGGTTTGCGCGATGGCCAATTCCTGCGCTGCCAGCCGCTCCGCAGCGCGGCGCTCGGATTCGACCTGGCGGCGCGCTTCCAGCGCTTGGGCCACCTCGCCGAAGCCGGCCAGGCCGAACAGATTGCCGTCCGGATCTTCGAAGGTGCAGTAGCGGCCGCCCCACTCCGGCGTATGCGGCGGTTGCGTGAATCTGACCCCACGGGCGGACCATCTGCGAAACTGCGCGTCCACGTCCCCGCTCATAAAGGTGATCAAGCTCGAGGCGCCCGGCTTGCCGGCGGGGCAAAAGCCGGGCGCCGGCAGAACCAAGGCGAGCCGCGCCGTGCCGTCAGGCGGCGCCACCTCGATCCAGCGATAGCCCGAGGGGAAGTGCGTATCCATGAGCAGTTCAAAGCCCAGCTGCTCGACGAAGAACGCCTTGCTGCGCTCCTGGTCCGATACATACACGCCGACGAAGTTGAGGCGGAGGAACGCCTCCGCGGATCACCCGCGCGTCTTCGTGCTGAAAGGCATGGCGGATGCCGTGCTCGTTAAACGTCACGCGCCCGGGGGCGGCCGAAGCCGATTCCGGGCGGGTGTTCGATGCCATTTGTGGGCTGCCTCGTAAGAATGCTAACGCAGGCGCCGGCCTGCGTTTAGTTGACCGCGCGCGCCTTGCGGGAGCGCGGGTCTGGACCGGGCTCATGCGATGCCGCATCGAACGGCGAATGCCGTCCCGTGGCCGCCAAAAACGAGGCCGCGACGGAGCGGGCCCGGCGTTTGGTAGGCAGCCAAGGACGTGCCGAGGCAACAACTCGCGTGGCGCGCGCCCTCGCGCGGCTGCGCCGCACGTCCCGCTGGACGCGGGGGCCCCCGCAACATGGCCGGTGCGAAAAAGGCCGCGCCACCCGCATGCGGCGGACGGCGCGGCGAGGCATTAGCGGGATTGGGGTTAATTAGATGAGCTGCACGAACTCGCCGAGCCCGAACCATTGCCAGCAGTTCCCCCGGATCCCCCCTGGTTACCGGGGCATTGCGAGAAGGATCGGTTCCCCTTGTGCAGTTGGATGTTGCCGCCGCCGAGGGTGCCGGACTGTGAATAGCCGTTGCTGAGGGACAACGCGAAGGTGTCGGCGTCCCGGCCCGGCTGGGCGTTGTCGCAGGCGATGACCTGGTACCGATAGCCGCCCTGGCCATTGATGGTCGCGGCGCCCTGCATCTCGCGGCAGCCGGTGGGATTGCCGCCTTCGGCAGCGGGTCCGGTGGACACCACGCTATAGGCGATCGGACAGGACGGATCGGCGGTGCCTTTGACGTGCATGCCGGTGGCATGATCCACGTAGTTCAGGCGCCCCCAGCCGTGGCCCAGCTTGCAGCCGCCATGAATCGCGAAGGTGGCCTTGCCATTGCCCCCGCTGATCGGAATCCAGCCGCCGCCCGTGAGGAAGTCCCCGATGCAGCTAGCCGGAACATCGCTGGCTGGCGCCAGGGAGCCGGGATATTCGATTTGGCCGGACATCGTTCCGGCGGAATTGACCAGCGTGGACAAATTGGCGGCGAGAGCCAGCGGCAGCTGCACCGTTCCCTGGCCGGTGGTGAACACCGAGGCGAACGAGCCGCCGGTGGCGGTGAACGTGCCTACCAGCGCCAACGCGCCGTTGGCGCCGACGGTGACGCCGTTGATGGTGATGGCGCCCGACAAAGAGCCTTCCGGGGCGGAGAAACTGAAGGCGAGCGGCGCCGACTGGCTGACGGTGAAGGCGCCGCTGCCATAGGCTTGAAACGCCAGCGGCGTTGCCGAGGTGGTTGTCATCACGAAATAGGACGGTCCGGCGGAGTCGGAATCCGCGAACAAGGCGCCGCCGCCGGAGGCGCTGCCGCAGGCGAGGACATACTCGCCGGCGGCGACAGGACAGGTCACGTTCTGGCCGAGGCCGTTGGTAAAGGCAATGCTGTCGGTGGCCGCCAGCGTCAGCACGATGCTGGCGCCGCCGCCGCCCTGCAATTGGAAGTCGGTGACCGAAGTACCCAGCGAGAGGCTGGTGCTTTGCGCGGCGGCAAGGCCGGCGAGCAAGCCGCAACAAACGGAGACGAAGAATAGACGACGCAGCGCAGACATGGAAATCAACCTTTCTTGGCCGGCGTGAGACGCCACTCCGGCCGCCGGAACCACGCGGTTCCGGATCACACCCTGCTGATGGCCAGCGCGCCCGCGGGGCCGACACACGCAGGTTCCGCCGCGCACCCCGCAGGCGCAGCCGACCCTGGCTCAAGGACCCCTGCGGGCCCCGGTATTGCTTCGCCAACACGCGACGCCGACGGCGAACCTCACCGCTTCGCACCGCGGCTTGCGGCGGCTGGACCGGGCTCCGTGGCACTCACGCCCACGGGTATCCGTCCCTCAGGCCGGCCGCGCAACCAGCAGCCGACCGAACACCGCCGCCGCCTTGGGACAGGGGACCCGGCTTCCGCCGTTACCCGCCGCCCCCATTGCGATACGGCAAGATGCATGCGGATCGCCAAATGCAGCGAATGGCGATGACGGAATTGCAAGGAGATCGCTAAGCGTTTTCGCCTAGGACCCGCGGAATGCGCAAAGCCATTGCGGTTGCGGCGGGAAGTGTTCCGATCACCGTCCTTGCCAATGGCGCGGCGATGCGCGGCGCAAGGAGCGGCGATGAGGGAGGGCAGGCCTCCGCGGCGGCGCGGGATGGCGAACGCGCGACGGATATCGAACGGCGGCTGGCGCGGGTGCGCCCGGCGCGGACCGCAGCGCGGCTGCGCCGCGGATTCCGCTTGGCGCGCGAGCCAGGCTCGGCCGACGCTACGGCGTCCGTCCTGGGGCGCGGACCGCTGCGGCGACGGAGACCGAAGACGCGCCGCGAACGGCGATGTGGCGAGCGTCGGAAAGGCCGGCGCGCAAGGCTCGCCATGGCGCCCACGTGCCGCGGCGCAGGCTGGCCGCCAGCGCCGCCAAAGCGTAGCCCAACCGCAGCCAAGCAAAGCCGAGCCGGGCGCCGCGGCGACGGCGCCAGTTGCGGCGATAAAGATAGGCGTCGGAGCGGACCTGCCGGCGCAGGGGATGGTCGCGTTCGCGGCCGATCGCGCTTTGACAATGGGTCAAACGGGCCGCCGGCGTCATCAGCAACACCGCGTCTTGGCCCAGGCGAGAGCAAAAGTCCACGTCCTCGCCATCGCAGACACCGGTCAGGTTTTCGTCAAAACGCAGGCGGCCCACGGCGGCGGCACGAAAACTCATCAAGCCGCCCCCCAGCCGCGTCACCCGGCGCACCATGCCGCGGCGCGAGTGTTGCGCCCGCCAATACACGCCTTGGCGGTCGTCGTGGAAGCAACCGCGAGCAAACAGCGCCCGCCAGCAGCGATACGGCCAGGGCGGACGGGAATAATTGGTGACGACGCCGGAGATGCCAACCGCTTCGGGATGGGCGCGATAGGCGGCGCACAGCGCGGCAAGAAACTCCGGCTCCAGAACGACGTCATCGTCCAGAAACAGCCAGATGCCGCCCTGAGCCAGGTCCATCGCCAGATTGCGCGCGGCGGCGCCGCCGCTGATGAAGGGAACACGGAGGTAGCGCAGCGTAATGGCCAGGGGCTGAGGGTGGCGTTGCGCGGCGGCGAGCAGGCGCTCGACCCGGAGGCGGCTTTCCTCGTCCTCGCTTTGGTCCACGATCAGCAGCTCGATCGGCGGCCTGGTCTGCACCAGCAGGCTGGCGACGACGTTCTCCAAATCGGCCGGCCGATTTTTGGTAGGAATAATGACCGAGATGGTTTCAGGGTTCACGGGAGCGGGTCGTCCAGTCCTTGGGCCTCGTGCAAAGTGGCGGCCGAGGCGAGACTTTGTTGCGTGCCGCGGCTACCGGCGCCAAGAGAAGTGCGAAAAATGCGCGGGCCGTCGCCGGCCCGCGCTTGTGCGTTGCCGATGATGACAACCTAGGCTATGCCGCGCGACCCGCCGGCAGGTTCAGTCGGCGCCGGGTCAGATAGCCAAGCCCGATCAACCCGAGACCAAACAGCAGCAAGGTGGCGGGCTCCGGAACGATGGAACCGCTCACCGTGCTGCCTCCGGAAGCGGTGGCGCTCAAGGTGGCCCCGCCGGCCAGTTGCACCGTGCCGGAGATCGAGACCGAGCCGCTGGTCGCGCTAGCGGCCGTGGCTTGCAACTCCACCTGACCGTTGGAGCCTTGCGTGAAGCTGAGGCCGGTCAGGGCGCCGGTAAACACGTTGGCGCCGGTGGAGTTGGTGAGGGTGATGGACGCGCCCAGCAGGCCGCTGCCGCTGGCCGAGTAGGTGGCGCCGCCATTCGAGCTGGTCAATGAAATCGGCCCGCTGGAATTGATGGTGAAGTTCGATGCCCCGGACACTGTGCCCGAGCCGGTGGCGGCGCCCGTGATGGAGCAGCCGGTCGCCCCGCAGGTTCCCAGGTTGGTGGTCAGCGAGCCGGAACCACTGCCGGTAAAACTGATGGCGTCCGATGTTCCGCTGGTTAGCGAAATAGCAGTTTGTGCCTGGGCCGGCAACATTCCGACCCCCAACGACAGAGCTGCCAGTAGTGCGGTGTACAGCGCTTTTCGCATATTACGTTTCCCCTTTTCGTTATTCATTGGCATTACATTGCCGTTATCTCCTTACGCACGCCGCGTGCCACGCCGGACAGTGGCAGCCGCGATGGTAAGACGTTTCTTATCAATCGTCAGCGGCGCCGCGGCGGAAGGCGTGGGAAAAAAACTTGCGCAAGCGCCCGGAAGCATTCCGACCCGGGCCGGGCGGAGCGGCGACAGACCTGATGACGGGCCTGCCCACCTTCATGTGGGTTGCGCGGGTACTGCGGCGGGCTAACGGCCCGTCGGCCACAGCGACTGTGTTCCATGTCCAGCGCCGGTCGCGCCGAGCGCGGCCGCACGCAAGCCGGAGGCATACCCCACGTGCGGCCGTACGGCGGGGGTAGGGCTCCTGCCCCGCGTAGCGTCGCCCTCCGGGCGGCGGAAACTGCCAGCCGGTCCCGTGGCTGCGCCCGTCTGGAAGCGCCGGCACCCTGCCGGCCTGCTCGCCCCTCGCCCTGGACCCGGCCGCGCCGAGCGCGGGCGCACGCAAGCCGGAGGCATACCGCACGTGCGGCCGTACGGCAGGGGTAGGGTTCCTGCCCTGCGTAGCGTCGCCCTCCGGGCGGCGGATGCCGGCAGCGGGATCGGCGGCCCCCTGCCCCCCGAGGCAGCGGCCCGCGAACAGCCCCTTCCATGCGCCACGCCGGCCGCGCCGAGCGCGGGCGCACGCAAGCCGGAGGCACACCGCACGTGCGGCCGTACGGCGGGGTAGGGTTCCTGCCCTGCGTAGCGTCGCCCTCCGGGCGGCGGATGCCGGCAGCAGGATGGGCGGCCCAGGCCCGCTGGCGTGCCGCCCGTCTGTGCGCGGGGATCGGACCCCGACCGACCCCCGCGCGTGAGCCGAACGCCTTCGCGGAGGCTAGGCTGTCGCGACCGCGCGACGGCGATAAAGGAGCGCGCAGCCGACGAGGCCGAGGGCAAACAGCCACACGGTGGCCGGCTCGGGAACGATGGGCCCGCCGGCGTCGGTCGCCACGCGGCTGGAGGCGACAGAGGCGAGAGTGACACCAGGTGGAAACTCAATCGAGCCCACGATGTCCATGGTGGCGCCTCCCATGGCAAGGGCCGACGCCTGAAGATAAACTGCGCCACCGGAAGGCGACTGGCTGAAATCGAGGCTAGTCAATGGCTCCGTAAACAGCGATTGACCCGCGGAGTTAAAGGTCGAAAGCGACACACTGGCCGGATTGGACGCGGTGTAGGAATCGGCGCCCGTCGCGGTGAGGGCAATAGGAGCGGTGGTGCTCAGGGAATAGCTGCCCGGGTCCCCGAGGCTTCCGGTAATGGCCAACGTGCTGGGATCATCCACGGGAAGAGAGCCCAACACCACGTTCAGGCTTCCTGATGAAGTGCCCGTCACGAAGTCTACAATCTGTCCCGAAGATGACAAAACGATGGGGGTTTGCGCGGCGAGCGGCGCCGCGCTTAAGCAAATCCCGACGGCAAGAATGAGTCCAACCCAGCGAATTCGGAACATACACACCTCCTCTACCTATCTAAGTTCGCTGCACGACGGCTGCCAACCTCGGCGCGCCGATGCCCGCCCCGAAAACTCCTGATAACCAAGCAGTTGGATGATCGCGGCGGGGAAGCGCAGGGGCCGGAGGCGCAGAGAGCCTGCACACCGGGGAGAACCGCTTCCGGTAGCGGGGCCGCCGGCGCCGGCCAATCGTCGCCGGGATGACATTCCTATGGCGGCGGCGAACACGGACTGGTTCCCCTCGGGCACGCGATGGGACGCTTAGCGCAGTTGCGACAACAGGCGCCGGGCGTGGCTGGCGTAGTCGGGGCTCAGGTGATCCCGTAGCGCGGCCTCGAGTTGCCGGCGGGCAGCCTGGTGCTTGCCGGTGGCGGCCAACGCGAGCCCGAAGTGATACCGAAACACCGGGTTGCGGGGCTGGCGGCGAACGCAGTGGGCCAACAGGGGCACGGCGCTCGAGGAAAGGCCATTTTTGATGTACGCCAACGCCAGCGTGTCGGCAATGGTGGGTATATGCGGCGTCCAGTGCACGGCGCTTTGCGCCAGGGAAAGCGCTTGCGTCAAATTGCGCCCCTGAGCGAGATAGGCCCACGCCAAATTGCCCGCGGCGATGCCGAATTCCGGATCGGCGGAAAGAGCTTGGCGGTACAACTTTTCCGCCTGGGCATACTTCCGCTGCTGCAAATAGAGATTGCCCATCCATGCCGCCAGCGGGGCGAAATTGGGCTCCAGAGCCAGCGCCTGCTGATAGCTGTGCAGTGCCGGGGTTAGCTCATGCTGCGCCTGCTGCGCACGGCCGAGTTGGATATAGCTGACGGCCTGCCGGGGGGCCAGCCGGATGGCGTGGGCAAATTGCTGTTGCGCCGCGGCATAGTGGTGCGCGGAAAGCAGCAGCGCGCCCAGCAGGTCGTGACCGCGGGCGTTCGCGGGATTGGCGGCGACGAAGGCGCGCGCCTCGGCCAGCGCGGCAGCGGGGGAGTGGATTTGGCCATCCATGGCCACCGCTTGCGCCAGGACGGCGGCGCTGCCGGGAGCCAGTTGCCGCGCCTTTCCCATGTCTTGCCGCGCCTGGGCGGCGGCGCCGGCGCCGGCTTCGTCCAGCGCCATTTCGGCCCACGGCTGGGGCATGCGAGGCGACCAGTGCTGGGCCCGGCGCGCGGCGGCGAGCGCGGCCGTGTCGGCGCCCGCATGGCGCTCGACGCGGGCCAGACGCAGCCATTGCGCCGGTTCAACGGGCCGCAGGACCACGGCTTGCCGGGCATATTGGAGGGCGGCGGCAACCTGGCCGCGGCCCAGCGCATAGTCGGCGATCGCATCCAGCACGGCGGGAGAACGCGGCGCACGCCGCAGCGCGGAGTGCAGTTCACTGTCGGCGGCCGCCGCGGCGCCTTCGGCGAGATAGGCCCGCGCCAACTCCAGGCGGGCGGGGATCGAATCCGGGTCGTCCGCCCGCACTTGCTGGAGGGCGCTCACGGCGCCCTGGGCATGACCCGTGGCAAGCAGCATGTGCGCATGGACAATGCCCGCGGCCACCGCGTGGGGCGAGCCGCGCAGGATCGCCTCCGCCATGCGCTCCGCGGCGGCGGCATGACCGGCGGCAAGTTCGGCGCGCATGACGCGGTTGCGCAACCGCCGGTTGGCGGGCTGCGCCGCGAGGCCGCGGCGGTAGGCAGCCAGCGCCAGGCGGGGGCGGCCCCAGCGGCGATAGAAATCTCCCAGCGCCAGGGCGGCGGCGGGGCGGGCGCCATGGTGCCGCGCCCAGGCGCTGACAATCTGGAAGCCGGCCGCGCGATGTCCATCCCGGAACTGCGCATCGGCTTCGGCGACATACAGCCCCGCGGCGCCGGGATTGGCGGCGACGCCTCGGCCCAGAACGCGCGCCGCGGCGGCGGAATGATGCTGCAACTGATCCAGCTTCGCGAGATTGATATAGGCGGCGATGAAATGCGGATTCGCCTGCAATGCCGAATGCAGCGAGGCGGCGGCGGCCGGCAGTTCGTTCCGGCCGATTTGCACCACGGCCAAATGAACCCAGGCGGCGGCGGAGCGCGGCTCGAGGCGAGTCAGGCGGGCAAAGACCTCCTCCGCCGCGGGCAGCTTTTTCTCCCCCAGCAGGGCCGCGCCTTGCAGCTCCAGGGCGGTGCGATTGTCCGGCGCGAGGCGGAGCACGGCGGCGGCTTGGGTGCCGGCATGATGAAACTCCCCCGCGGTGAGATATAGGCGGCCCAGATCCAGGCGATAGGCGACATTGCGCGGCCGCAGCGCCACCGCCTGACGCCAGGCGCGATAGGCGCCCACCCAATCCCGCCAGGCGATGTCCGCACGCGCCAGCCCGGCGAAGGCGGCGGCGTCATGGGGGCTGACCTGGAGGGCCTTGCGGAACTCGATGGCGGCGGCGTGATAGCGGTGGCGATGGAGATAGCTCTGGCCCTTGGCGACGAAATACGCGGGATTGTGGAAGCGGGAGCAGCCCGCGGCGGTCATCATCACCAGCAGGGCGGAGGCGGCCAACATCCAGCAGCGGCTATGCAGCGTCATCATGGGTTTTCTCCGGAAATCAGTTGGGAATATAGGCGGGCAAATGGGGCGCCAGCAGATGGACGAAGGCCACGGCGCGCCGCTGGGCGCTGCGGGGATGAGCGCCAACCGGCGTCCACAGGCGGACCAGCGCCCCGTCGGTGCGATCTTGAGTCATGGCGCCCAGGAGCAGCCAGGCGCGGGCCCAATACTCGCTGGCGATCGCCCGGCCGCGCGATTGATACCAATACAGGACCACGGCGCGATCCAGGCCCTTCTCGACGATGTAGTCGTTGACAACCATGCGCTGATGACCCAGACGGATGGGCAAAACGCCCGCGTGCAGCGGCGCCCAGCCCGAACCGGGCAGGCAATTTTTCGGCGAATGGATGTCGTCGCCGGTGCGCTGGCTGGGGTAATACCCGATGTACAAAAAGACGGAGTGGCCGGCGGAATCGCGATAGAGGCGGTTTACGTAGTCATGCACGCCGGCGACGCGCAAGATGCGGCGGGATAAGTGCCGATTGACGCCGGTATAGGGCCCTAGCGTGGCGGGAAACTCCGCCAGGGCACGGTAGGGCAGCACCTTGGGAGGACGGTTGACCGCGCGCAGCAGCACGATCGCCGCGGCCAAGAAGCAAACGGCGATGGCGAGGCGGCTGCGCATCATGCCACCGCTCCGCGCCCGTGGTCCGGGCGGCTGATCCCCGCCAGCAACCGGTGCGCCAGCAACAACAGACCCAGCGCGACCGAGAACATCACGAATCCCGCCGACGCGTGCAGCGCGCCTTCCGCCCATTGCGCGCCAAAGTAGTAGGTCAGCACCCCGGTGGCGACAATGCGCACACCGTTGCTGACAATGGCGATGGGAAGCATGAGCAGCGCCAGGGTGATGCGCCGCCACGGGCGCGGCTCGGCCAGATACGCGTAGGCGACGGCTAGAGCGAGGAGCGCGAACAACGAACGGATGCCGCTACAGGCCTGGGCGACGGCCAGGGTTTGACGCGGCAGGATGATCAGATTGCCTTCCCGCAACGCGGGGATTTGCAGCACATCCAGGCAAACCGCCGCCAAACGTGACGCCAACACCTGGAGCGGAAAGGTGATCTGGTAATAAATGATGGCGGGCAGCGGGATCATGAACAGCGCGTAGCCGAGCGGAAACCGCCAGGCGCGCAGACGCGGCCAGCCGACCAAGAAGACCGTCAGCCCGGCGATCATCAGCAGCAACGAGATGCGGCTGAGGAATAGCACCGCGCCGACGCTGCCGACGGCCAACAGCGCCAAGGCGACGGCCATCAGCGCCAAGCCGCTTGGGCGCGGCGCCGGCGGCAGATGACGCCAGCGCTCCCGGCTGCGCCAGACGAGCCATAACGCCAAGGGCAGCACCAGAAATCCATGGCTATAGTTCGGGTTGTTCCACCACTGGCGGACCAAGCCGGCCAACACTGGGGCGTAGAGGATGAGCAACAATGCGCCCAGCAGCGCCACGCCGGGCGTCACGATGGAATCCTGCCGCGGCTCAGGCCGTAAGCGCGGCGGGGGCGCGGCGAACTGGGATGGACGATCCGTTGCGGACGCGGGGGACACAGCGAGGTTCATGGCAACTCCGATGAGCGCGCCGGCGGGCGTATGCCATGCCGCGCGACCGCCGACGCAGTCAGCGCGCGGCTGGCCCAGGCCCGGCGCGCCCAGCCACGCAGGGCGCGGCGGGCATCCGGATCCAGGCCGATGCTCCAGCCCAGCAACGACAGCACGCAGATTTGGCAGAACATGGCGCCCGCCAACGCGGCGATGCCGGGACCGGGCTGGGGAAAGCCGGGAATGCGCAGGATGAAACCGGCCAATACGCCGACGGCCACGGGCGCCAAGAGCGCCTCGGTCAGGTATTGGCGCAGCGGCACATGCGCCACCGACAACGTATAGATGGGCTGAACGACCAGCTTGGCGGCGAGCAACGGTACGGCGGTGCCCAACGCCACGCCCACCAAGCCGTAGCGGCGGCCCCAGACAATGCTCAAAGCGATGTTGGCGGCGCCCTCGGTCAGCGTGAGGTATCCCAGGAACCGGTGGCGGGCGATGGCCAACACCAGCAACTGGGAGGGTGTCTGCGCGTTGGCGACAAAATAGCCGGACAACAGAATCAGCAACAGGACGTAACTGGAGGCGTAGGCCGAGCCCACCCAGGCGACGATCAGCGCGCGCCCATCCACGGCCAGCAGCAGGGACAAGAAAACGGTGGCCAGGGCCATGTACCGGGTGCTGCGCAGAAAATAACGGCGCAGCTCGCGCCGGCGGCCTGCTCCCGAGATCTCGCTCAGCCGGCCTAGGATCGGGGAAGCGATGCCGGTGAGGATGGACTTCATATATTCGATCAGCCGGATCGCGATGTTGAACGGCGCGATCATGCTCATCACCAGCACGCGGCCGATGACCACCGCGTCGCTGTACGAGCGCAGCTGCTCGCCGCAGACGTTGAAGAAGGCGAAGACGCTATAGCCGAGGATTTCCCGGGCGCGGCGGCGGCTGGCCAAGCGCAGGTGAATGGAGGCGCGCGCATCGGCGCGGCGCAACAAATAGAGGTTCAACAGCAGCGACACGGCCGAGGCGATGCAGGCGGCGACGGCCAGCGCCACCAGGCCGTAGCCGGCCAGCAGCGCCGCCGCCATCAATGCCCCGCGGAGGACCACCGTACACACCGCGCCGACGTTATACAAATCAAAGCGGCGCACCCCGCTGAGATAGCTGCCCAGCACGCGGGCGGGAAAGGTCAACGCGAGGGATAGCCCGATCCAGGCGATGGTCCAAGCAAAGGCGGCGCGCGCGGCCGGCGCCAGGGAGAAGAACCGGGGAAGAACGAAGGCCGCCAGGGGCAGCACCACCAGCAAGAGCGCGGACACCAGCAGCGCCAGCGCGAGCGCCGTCGCCAGCGTCACGCGCAGTTCCGTGGCATCATCCGCGCCGTGGAAACGGGCGATGAAGTGAAACAGCGCGGTGCGCATGCCGATATCAAGCAGGCCGTAATAGTCCAGCAGCGACGCCGCCAGCACCCACAAGCCGAAGAACACGTCGCCCAGCCGGTGCAACAACAGCGGCGTCAGCAGCAGCGACACCAAGCCGCTGATCATGAACCCGAACCAATTGGAAACGATGCTGCGGGAAATCATGGCCGCGCCGCCTTCCCGCTGCGGCCGGGGCGGCGACGGGCGGCCCCGCGCGAGCGCTTGCCGGTGGCGCCGCGCATCAGCCGCGCCAGTTGCCGATTGATCCGCTGGTTGGCGGCGACAGCCGCGGTGAGGAAATCGCCATAATTCCTCGATTCCCCCCCGTAGGGCACGCCCCAGCGGTCGCGTCCGCGAGCGATCCGATCCTCGCGGCCGTCATAGGCGTTGTCGCGTGGAGTGACCAGGCCCCAATTCGCCCGCTCGCCCCATTTGTCCATGTACTCCCACCAATCGAGGCCGACGAAGGGATGGACGCCATCCACGGAGAACGCGTAGAGCCAGTGGACTTCGCGCGCATAGGCGGCGCCGCGCTGGGCTTGGGTATGGAGCCAAGGCGTAAAACTTGCATGAAAGCGATGCATTGCTGAATCGGGATTGGCCACTTCCGCGATCCAGGTAAACATCGGGCGATGCGTCCACGCCCAGGTTTGGACGAGCGGCGCGGGGTGGCGCGGATCGGCATCCACTTGAATCGCATCGCAATACTTGGCCGCGGCCATCAAGATCGGCCGCCGGGTCAAGCCGCCATGGGAATCCAGCTCGGCGGGGCTAAACACCAATTGATGAGGCGTCGCCGCGCGGATGGCCTGGCTGACAATGCGAAAGTAGCGATCGGCATAGACGCCGAGAAAGCGATTCAGGTCGGCATGCAGCCGGGGCGACGCGCCGCTCAGCCGGCCATTGACTTCGCGGCCCATCCAGCGGTGGCGGCCGCTCTCATCCAATAGGCCCCGGCCGTTGGGCCATGCGCCATCGGAACCGAAGGTGGTGTAGTTGGAGCCCCAGGCGGCGTTGAGCGCGGCGATGGTGTGATATTCGCGGCGGAGAAAGCGCGCCCACGCGCGCTTGGCATACACCGTGGGGTCCGGGTAGGCCTCGGTATGGCGGTCGCCAAAGGCGGCGCCGACCTGCGTGTTGCGGTGCTGGAGCGGCTTGGTGACCGCGATGATCCAGGCGATGTTGGGATGGACCACGCCGTCCGGCCCGGGCATGCGGGGGCCGGGACCGAAGCCGAAAAGATTGTCGGCGTCATCTG
The DNA here is from genome assembly GCA_027315185.1 of Acidobacteriota bacterium. Lineage (GTDB taxonomy): Bacteria > Acidobacteriota > Terriglobia > Terriglobales > SCQP01 > JAKAUF01. Next base: position 90,009 of record DAHUYO010000001.1, on the reverse strand, counting down.
GCGTGGTGCCGATTAGCCATGGCGTGTGCACCAGGCTCGGCTGCGGCAGGCCGCCGTGAGTCGAACGGGCGGTAAAAATGGTCTGATTGCTGCTGGTCGCGCGGTCCGCCGCGGCATTGCGGGCGTAGATGGCGAAATTGGGGTCGAAGACGTCGGGAACGTTGCCGGCCCATCCCGAGTAATACTTCGGATCCACCGCGCCGGCCAGCAGGGTTTTGAACGGCGCGGGCGCCAGATGACCCTGGTCAATCGCACCGTACCAAGAGATATTGAGCAGGCGGATGAATGGCAGGCGCACGGAATTGCCGTGAGGGTGGAAGTAGGTCGGGAGCGGCAGCGTGTAGACCGAGGAATACTCGCCCAGCGAGTTGAAACCCCACGCCAGCAGGCGTTCGGCGGCGTGGCGCGCAAACCGTCGCGGCCGGCCGCCGTACTTGCGGGCCAGCATGGCGTGCGCCACCGGCCCGCCGTCGCCCCAGTTGACGGCATAGACGGAACGAAGCCAGAACGGATCGCCCTCGGGACTCAGAAACAACCACCGGGAGCCGCGGCGAACCAGCCGAAAATATCCTGTCGCGCGGCCCGCCCGCGGGCGAACGCCGCCGTACCGATCCTGGCGAGGCGCGCGCGGGGCCTTGGCCGCTCCCGCGCCCGCGGCCACCAGCGCCACGAGCAGCGCTCCCAGGCCCAGGCGCCATGACTGCGCTCGCAAGCGCGCGAAGGGCAATGCCGCAATCGGTCGCTTCATCGCCATAACTCCGCCATTTCCCGCGCCCGCGCCGGCATAGTGGCCGGCAAGCCGGAAGGCAAGGGACCGTTGACCGGGCTCGGGGGCAACTTCGGCGGCTCCGCCGGATCGTCACCGGCGGCGTTTTCGGCCACGCCCGCGAACTGGGGTCGCCGCGCCATTGCCGCCAGGCAGGGACAGAGCGCCAGCATCAGCCAAATGAGCTTCTGCGTCTCCGCGGAAAGAAAAAATACGCCGACGGCGCAGCCCAGCAGCCCGGCTTGTATCCCATTGCCCGCCAGCCAGAGCAGGCTTTGCCGCGCCGAGGCGCGGACAGCGCGGCCGGCCTGAACGAATGCCGCGATAAACAGCGCCAGAAACAGCCCCAAGCCGGGAAGACCAAGATCGGCGGCGAGCTGAATATAGGTGTTGTGGGCGAGGCTATCCACGCGCAGGCCGGAGTGCTCGAAATGCTCGACCATGGGCTTGAAGTTGCCCAAGCCGATGCCCGTCACGGGATGATCCGCGATAATCTTTAGGCCGGCGCGCCAAACCACCAGGCGGTTTTGCACCGCCTCCTGATCGCTGTAGTTCGGTTTGACCAGCCGGTGCAGCGCGGAATCCGGCGCGAAGGCGACCAATGGCACGAGCACCAGGGCGATCAGGCCGAGATTGCGAATGCGGTGCGGCGACCGCCACCATAAATAGGCCAGGGCGGTGAGCAGCGCCAGAAAGCCGCCGCGCGAAGCAGCCAGCGCCACCGCCAGCAGCGTGACGACCACGCACGCCAGCAGCACGGCGCGCTGCCAAAGGCGGCGCTCGCGCAGCAGGAAAAGCGCCAGCGGCAGACAGACGACGGCGGAGAGGGTGAAGTAATTGGGATCGCCGACCACGTAGCCCGGGCGGAAGTCCGCGTAACGCGCATGGTATTTCTGCCATTCGCGCAATACGTACAGTGAGCCGATCGCCACCGAGCCAATGGCGACGAGCAGCGTGATGCGCAGGCGCTCCGGCGTATCCACGATGGCGGCGACGAGGAAGCACAGAACGACAAACGAGGTGTAGCTGAGAAACGGGCTCAGCTGCCAGGGCATCGGCAAGCTGAGGGTGAAATAGGACACCGTCACCAGGGCATAAAGAGCTAGCAGAAGGGGAAAAACGATGCTGTGCAGCGCGTCCGGCATGCGGCGCTTGATCGCCAAATGCATCGCGCCATATGCCACCGCCGCCAGACCCAGATACTTGGTCATCGTGAGCTGGTCGGCGAAGTGCGCGAACAGCGGCTGATTGACCAGCGGCATGCCTGACACCAAGAGATAAAAAATAATCATTGACTCGCCTCTGCGACGAGGTGGCGCGCCGTCCGCCCGGACCTCGCCGGGGGACGGCTGATGGCGGCAAGATCGTTGCCCACGATGGTGGTGAGCAACTGCGGGGAATATTCCTGACGAATGCGGCGGCGCGCGGCCGCGCCGATGGCGCGCCGCGTGGCGGGATCGCGCAGCAACCGCGCGATGGCCGCCGCCATTTCCACGGGATGGTCGGCGATCAGGATCTCCCGCCCGGGCGCAAGGTTCAGGCCCTCGGCGCCGCGGCGGGTTGAGACCACCGGCTTGCCCAAGGCGCCGGCCTCCAGGATTTTGAGCCGCGTGCCGCTCGCGATGCGCAGTGGAGCGATGCACACGCTGGCTTCGGCGAACACGGCCCGCATGTCCGGCACGCTGGCCCGCACTTCGACGCCCGCGTCGGCCAACCGCCGGCACAGGTCGGCAGGCGGGTTGCGGCCCGCCACCACCCAGCGGGCTTCCGGCGCCTGGGCGCGCAACCGCGGCCAGACGCGGGCCAAAAACCAAAGCACGGCTTGCCGATTGGGCAGCCAATCCAGGCCCCCGGTGAACAGCACGGTGCCGGCGCCCTCGGGCTCGGCGGGTAGATCCGGCACGATGGGAACCGTGTTGGGCAGAACCGTGCAGGGCGTATCCGGGGCCAAGCAGGCGATGCACTCCCGGTCGAAGGGCGAGCAGGCCCAGACATGCCGCGCGCGGCGGAAGAGTTGCCGCTCGAAGCCGCGCAGCCGCCGCCATTCGATACCGGCATAGGCGCGGCGATGGGGCCGCCATTCCGACTCCGCATAGCGCCGCAGCAGCAGGTGCTCCACGTTATGCGAGTTGACCAGCAGGGGCACGCCGAGGCGCGGGGGCAGGTTGGCGGCCGGGTAGATGGTGTCCACCAGCACGGCGTCACAGCGCCCGCCCTCCAGCCAGGCGGCGATCGCGCGGCGCAGCTCGGGATTTTGGAAACGCTCGATCGCATACGCGCTGCCAGCCAGCAGCGCGCGGCAGCGGGGCGCCAGCTGGCTGGACTGCGACAGACTGCCCACCGGGGCCGGGACCAGCTCGGCGTCCCATCCCTCCGCGCGCAAAGCGGCAGCCTGTTGGCGGGAACCAAACCCCAGCAAATGGACCTCGTGGCCGGCCGCGGCCACCGCCCGCAGGACGGCGCCGGTGCGCATGCGAAGGCCATTGGCCGGAGGCAGGGGCGGTTCAAGGAAGAGGTAGAGCAGGTTCATTTCCACGCCTCGACCAACACCTGGCGGCGCAGGAGCGCGGCGCCGGCGGATTCCGGATGGGCCGCGAACACCGGCGCGAACGGCGCCAACAAGCGGTCCAACACCATCCAATACAGATGAAGCACCGGACGCAGCCGGGCCATGTGCCGGCGCGCTTGAAACGCCCAGGTGCCGTCATAGGTACGCGGCTTTCCCGCCGAGCGGCGCAATTGGCGCAACAGAAATAGCGGCCATTCATGCGCGGCGGCATAGAGGGCATGGGGCCCCAACCGCAGCCGGATGGTGGAGATACGCCAGCGCGAGAACCCCGCCTGGCGCAACAGATCCGCCAGCTCATCGGTGCTCGCGAAACGAATCGCGCCGTCGCCCTCGCCGGAGGGAAAATTCGGAAAGCTGAGCAGCAATTCCCCTCCCGAGCGCAGCAGGCCGCACAGATTGCGCAGCGCGACCCTGGGATCGGCGACATATTCAAACACATCCAGGCCAAAGGCGGCATCGAAGCCGCCGCGCAAGCCGGCGGGCGACCCCGGCTGGCTGATATCCCCTACGGCGTACTCGATCCGCCCGCGGCCGAGCAGCACCTGGCGCAACTCGCCGAGCGCGGCGGCGGCGATATCCACCAAGGCCAAGCGCCGCACCTGCGGCGCCAGCCAGTAGGCGGTGTAGCCGCAGCCGGGCCCCAATTCCAGCACCGCGGAACTGCTAGGCAACGGCAGAAATTGCAGCAGCACTTCGTCGCGAATGGGGAAGTCGCGCAGCGGCGCGGAATGGCGGTCCCGCCACCTCGGCCGCAGGCGCCTGACGGCAGGGACGGGTGGCGCGGCAGCGGAGGCCGGCAGAGCGCAGATCGGCGGCAGCGCACTCATGAGCGGGTGTCCTCCAAATACGCGTGATATTGGGCGGCAATCGCGGCAGCCTGGCTCTCCCACGCGGCGGCGGGAACACGGCGCGCGGGCATTGGGTCCGGCAGGCAGCGCAGGCATTCCCGCAGCGCCAATCCCCGGGCCGCGGCGACGCGGTGCGGCGCCGCGGCCGGCGCCAGGGGCGGGCGTTTGCCGCGGCCGTGGGGCGCGGCGGCGGCGCCGTGCGCGTCCCCTTCGGATCGCCGGGGCTGAAGGGATTCCTGGCCGGGATAGGCGCTGGCGGCGAACCAAGCGGGGCAGGTGGAAAGCAGCTCCGCGGCGGCGCGATACACCCACAGCCGCGGCGACGCCACCCCCGCCATTCGCGTCCAATACCCCCATGACCGCGGTGCGCTCCAGGCCCGCCGCGCCCGCCACAGATGCATCCAGCCGCGCAGCCGGGCGGAGAGCCGTTGGCGCGCGGCATGGCGGCGCCAGTTCGCGCGCCAGTCGGCCCATGCCATCGCCGCGGCGGCGGGTGAGCCACCCGCCAGTTGGTGCAGCTCCCATTTCCAGAGCTGGAACGCCAGCCCGACGATCCAAGGAGCAACCCGAACGCTGCCGGGCGGCGGCCATGCGGAGGCGCCGAGCTTCCAGTCGGTGCAAACGCTGACCGCGGCGGCGATTTCGGCAACCGGGAGGGCAATGCGAAATGGAGCCGGCTGCCGCGCCCAGTCGGCTAAGGCCCGCTGGCGGACGCGGTAACCAGGCTGAAACGCCCCCACCGCCACCAGCAACGAGGCGCCCATGTCGGCGCCCAACTTCACCGCGGCGTAGGCCAGATCCGGCGCATTCGGGGCCGCGGAGGCATTGGCGGCGGCTTCTAGAAACTCGATGATGCGGTTGGAAAGCAGATGCCACCCGTCCTCCGGTGGAATGGACGATAGGGCGAGACGCGGCATCGCATGCAAGACGTCAGGCTGACCCCAGGCCACCCGCCCATGGACTTGCAACTCGCAACCAAAAATATGCGGGCGCATTTGGCGGAGATAGGAGCGCGAGGCGAGGTGAAGGCTGACCGGGCAATCAATGGCCCGCGCGGCAAGCGCGCGGAGGACGGCCGCGCGCGCGGCCGCGGCCGCCGCCGGCGCCGGGCGGGCGCCTTCCGGAAGGATGAGGAGAAATTCCGCATCGCCGTGGACACGCCAGCCCTTTGGGGTGCGGGTCACCGTGGCCTCGTCACGGGCCACGCTGCCGGTCAGCACCAGCGCCTGCGCCGCCGGCCCGAGCCGCGGCCCCGCGGCCGCGGCGGCAGCGAGGATTTCGCCGCGCAGCCATTCGGCGGGATTGGCGGGAGCGCCGCTGCCGGCGATTCTCACCGCGGTGGTCATGCCCGGCCTCCTTCCGCCGGAATGCTGCGCCGCGTCGTCGCGCCCAGCGCGCGCCGCCGCGCCGCTGCCCGCAGATACAGGGCCTGCGTCTCAGCTAACTGGCGGTTCTGACTGAACCGCTCCCGAACCCAGGCATGCCCCGCGGCGCCCCACTGCTGGGCGCGCTCCGGCCGGCCGAGGAGATCCTCGATCGCCACGGCCAAAGCGGCGGCATCGCCGGGCGGAACGATGCGCCCGTGAACGCCGTCATGCACCACCTCCGGCGTGCCATCCACGCCCGTCGCCACGACCGGCCGGCCCATCGCCAAGGACTCAATCGCCGCCAACGGCAGGCCCTCATAATGGGACGGCAGGACGGAGGCTTCAGCTCGCGCCAACCACCCCTCCACCTTCGGCTGGAAACCAGGGAACCGGACGACATTTCCGATCCCGAGCCGCTCGGCCAGAGCTTGCAATCGCGCCTTCAGCCGCCCCTCCCCCAAGCAAGCCACCTTGAGGCGCGGATGATTGCGGGCCAGACGCGCCACGGCCTCAATCAGCACCTCGTGCCCCTTCTGGGGTTCGAGCCGGCCGACGACGACCAGCAGCCGATCCTCCGGCGCGATGCCCCAAGGGCGGACGTCGGCGGGCGGAACGCGGCTGGGATCGAAGCGTTCGAGGTCGCAGCCGTTGTGAATCACCACGACTTTGCGTGCCGGGAGGCGCTTTTCCTGGGTCAGATAGCGCGCGTTCGCGGCGGACACGGCGATGTAGAAATCCACCGCTCGCCCCGCCCAGCGGTCCACGACGTAGCGGGATTTCCACCGCCCTTGGCGCCACCGCTCGCTCACATGCGGCGTCTCGACCACGGCGGGAACGCCACAGAGGCGCGCCAACGGAGAGGCGAACAAGCTGGCATAAAACAGATGGGAATGGACCACGGCGGGGCGGCGAGCCCGCATCCACCGGCAGAGGCGAAGCGCACCGCGCCAATCGCCCGGACGGCGCAGGCGAACCGGCACCACCTCGACGTGCGAGGGCAGGTCGGAGGCCAAAGCGCGCGCCAACTCGGGCATGCACGCCAGGGCCGCGCGAAACCGCGCGCCGTCCAAGCCACGCAGCAGCGTGAGCAGGTGCTCCTCCGCGCCTCCACGCTCCAGGGAGTTGGAAAAATACAACACCGGCATCGGTCCCGGAGCCCTCACAGCGCCTCCACCGCGGACACGGGAGCCGGAGCCGCGGGAGCCGCGGGAGCCGCGACCGCGGGCGAAGCCGCGTCACGGGTGGCGGGAGCGGTCCGCGGAGGCGCGCCGGTTAATACCGCGTGCAGGTCGCGGATGTCCCCCAACTTCGCCGCGGGCTCGAAATTAGCGAGAAAGATGGCGTCCGAGTCAGCATCGTCGGGATGATAGCCATGCATCCCGGTGGGATTCCATCCCGCGCCGTTAAAGTGGCTCTCCGCGATCAGCCAGCCGGGGTCCAGCAAAAAGATCGTTTCGCCAAACCGGTGATCGGGAAAGAACACGCCTTCCCGGCGCAACTCCTCCGTCCGCAACAGCCGGCCATGGGACTGTTCGCTGAGGGCGCTGCGAACGAGATGCCGCGCGCGCTGATTGAAAAACCAAAAGCGGGCCATGGTCGAGTCGTAGACGGCCAGGTAATCGCGGGGCGTCGCCAATCCCAGTCCGGCAACGGTTCCGGCAACGTCGGTGCGTCCTCGAACCGGCGCCATGCCATGGTCGGAGAAGATGCAGAACCGCGCCTCGGCATCGCGCTGGCGGGCGGCGAAAAAAAGGGCCTGGAGCTCCGCCCCGTACCAGAGCAGGCGCTGGCGAATGGCGGCCGGCTCGCCGCGGTGAAAATGGAGGAAATGATCTAACTCGGAGAGATACAGGAAGAACACATCGGCGGCGCCGGCACGCACCTCCGCCTGAGCGCGCTGGAGGATGGCCGCGTCCGCCGCATGCCGGTAGGTATAGATGCGGTAGCGCAGCCCTTCGTCTTCCCAGTCGTCAAATGCCGACCGGGCGCCGCGAATCCCGCCGGGTGCATAGATATCCTTTCTTTCCACCCAATCGAACCAGGGCAGCAGGCTGGGCGGCACGGCGCATTCAAAGAGGGGACCCAAACCCAGCCATCTCCGCCCGACTTCCTTCAGCAGGCGGCGCGCCACGCGATGATCGCGCAGGCGGCCGGGCAGAAATTGCCAATGGCGCAGCCAGGCAAACGGGGATTGGGCCGGGTTGTAGTAGAACAGATTCCAGTGGCCGGTTTCCGCCGGTGGCAGTCCGGTCAGCAGCGACGGCACGGCGCCGCTGCTGAAGCCGAGCACCGTGCGCAGAGCGGTTCGGTGGGTTAGGACCGCGGGCAGCAAAGCGTCCACCCCCGGCAGGGCAGCGCCCAAGGCATCCACGAGCACAAAAATTCGCAGCGACGAGTGGTGGGGCATCATAACGTTCCTTGCGTGGCCTCCTCCGGGCGCCGCCATACTCCCTGGTCGCGGCCGGCCAACACCTGAACCAGTCCCACGACAAAGGCGGCATTCATGGCCAAAACGTAATAGGCGGCCCGCGCCAGACGCGGAGCGGGACGCGGGGGACGCCGCCGCATGCCGGCGAGCGCCAGGGCGTAAAACGCCATCTGAACCGCCAACAGGGCTCGGAATCCGGCCGCCCCGCCTGGGGCCAGCGCCAAGATCGCATTCGCGGCCAGCAACAAGGGCAGGCAGAACGGCGCGATCCAGCGCAGCAGCTTATGGGACACCAAGGCGAATCGCGTGCGCACCGGCATGGGCATGCGCCACAACGCGGCCATGGCGCGAAAACTGCCCGCCGCCAGCCGCACCCGGCGCAGAAACTCGCCTTCCACGCTGGCGGCGGCGAAATCCACGGCCTGCGCTTCCGGGTCATAGCGTATGGCGAACCCCGCGGCGCAGGCACGCATGGGGATGAGGAAATCGTCGAGCAGCGTGCGCGTTCCCAGGGGCTGCCAGCATTCGCGGCGGAGGGCATACAACGCTCCGCTGGCGGTCAAACTGATTCCCAGCCGCGCCTCCATCAACCGCAGCAGCGACTCGTAGCGCCAAAACCGTCCCTCGGTCCGCTGCGACTCCTCCGTGGACCGAAACTCCAGCGCGCCGCAGACGGCGCCGACATGGACATCGCTGAAATGACGGGCCAGACACCGCAGAGCATCCGGGGCCAGCAAGGTGGCCGCGTCGGTGAACACCAACAGCGGATGCCGGGCACGCTGCACGCCGGCATTCAACGCCTGCGCCTTCCCACCGCGCCGCGGCAGCACGATGAGCTCGATGCCCTCGGCTTGGCGCAGAATCTCGGCCGTCTCGTCATCGGAGCCGTCGGAAACAAAGATCACCTGAAGCTGGCCGGCGGGGTAGTCCAGCTGGCGCAGGTTGGCCAGCTTGGCGGGCAGGAAGCGCGCCTCGTTGTGGGCGGCAATGACCAGGCTGAGGCCGGGCCATTGCGGCGGCGCGGACGCGCGGCGGTTGCGGCGCCCTCCCAAGTAGCGCCAGTCGCGGGCGAGCTGGACGACCGCATACGCCAGCCACAACAATATTGGATAGAAGAGATAGGCGTAGGCGATCAGGCCCAGCGCGCACCACAATACGACGGCCGCGGCGGTGTGCATGGCTAGCGCGCCCCCCGCCCGAGCAGCAAAATCTTCAACGTCAAAAACAGGATCATCAGGTCCAGCCCGAAGCCGCGGTGCTTGATATAGAAGAGGTCGCAGGCGAGTTTCTCCTCGTTATCGGCGAGGCTCGCGCAGTAGCCGTTCTGGATTTGCGCCCACCCGGTAATGCCCGGCCGCACCAGCCAGCGGTACCGGTAGTAGGGAATGGATGCGGCCAGCCATTGTTCTTGCTCCACCGCAAATGGACGTGGACCGACCAGATTGATGTCGCCACGGATCACGTTCCAAAGTTGCGGCAACTCATCCATCCGGCACCGGCGCAGAAAACCACCGATCCGCGTCAGGCGGGAGTCGCCGCGCTCTACCGGGCGGGGTGCGCCGCCGGCGTCGGCGTTGTGGCGCAGCGTACGAAACTTGAACAGCGTGAACACTTCGCCGCCTTGACCGACGCGTTTTTGGCGGAAAATCACCGGCCCCGGAGAGTCCCAATGGATCGCCGCGGCGACCAGCGCCATCAGCGGCAGCGCCGGAATGAACAGCAGCAAGGCAAACAGCAGGGACGAGGCGCGTTGCATGGCGTCGCCGGCCGCCGCGCCGCCGGCGTAGAGGCTGGCTGGCCGGAAGGCGGCCAACGCCACCTTGCCGGTGGCGGCTTCATAGGTTTGCGCCGCATCTTCGACCAAAATGCGCTCCTGGCGCAAGGCCAGCAGCAGATCCACGGGCAGCGTTTCCGGCCCAGGGCCAGCGGCCAGTACGCGAGCGATGCGTTCCCGCCGCACCACCTCCACCAGCTCGCGCGTGTCGGACACGCGTGGCAGCGCCCCCATGCCGTTATCGGGGTCTCCCACATACCCCACCGGACAGAGCCCCATCTCGGGCCGCTGGGCGATCTCCGCGGCAAGGGCCGCCGCCACCGGGCCGGCGCCGAGAAACAATACGCGCTGTGCAAGGCGAGCAGAACCCACCAGGCGCAGGAAAATGGTGCGGCTGGCGGCCAACATCAACCCCGTCAGAACAGTGCCGCCGAGCACCGAAGCCCATCGCAACTGGATCCATGGATCGGCGAAATACAACACCGAAAGCACCACGCAGGCCGTTCCCAACACCTGTGTGACCCGCACGGCGACCTCACGCGGATTGACGGCGATGGGAGAGCTATACAGGTCGAAATAGTGCAGGCAGAGCAGTACGACCGCGCCGGCGAGAACGATCCGGGCGGTGGTCATCGGGGGCCACATTGAGCCCGCAATGGTGAGCCGGGTCGCGAGCGTCAAAGCGGCGCCAATCAGCACCACTTCGGTGATCGCCAGCCCCAGCATCCGCGGCGGCAGGCATGCTTGCAGGGCCTTGCTCACGCGAGTGCGTCCCTTCCGGCCGCCAATTGGGGAACCGCGTAGCCGCGGTAATACCCAGCGGCATCTTTCGCGCCTCCGTTCAGCACCATTCCCAGCAGCGGAAATCCCTGCAAAGCCTGCACCGCATGGCGCAGCTCCGGCTCCGGCGTTATGCCCTCGCGGCCCACGAGGAGCACTCCGTCCGCGGCGGACGCCAGTTGCAGGCTGTCGGCGAAGGCGGCCAAGGGCGGAGAGTCGATGATCACCCAGGCGAAACTGCGTGCCGCTTCCTGGAGAATGGTGCGCAGCGCGGCGGAAGCCAACAGCTCGCCCGGGCTGGTGGTGGGCACGCCCGCAGGAAGGTAGTAGACGCCATAGGGACGCACGCGCCGCACGGTGTCCCGCCACTTGCGCCGCCGTTCCAGCGCTTCGGCCAACCCCTCGGCTGGAGGCAGCCCGAGCGCGGCCGGGACTCCAGGCTGGCGCAGGTCGCCGTCAATCAACAGGACCGGCGTCACCGCCAGCGCCAGCGTCAGCGCCAGGTTCAATGCCACTAATGTCTTCCCTTCCCGCGGCACCGCACTCGTCACCAATACCGTGGTCAAGGCTTGCCGAGCCCGGCTCTGCTCCAGCTGATACCGCAGGCGGCGAAATGCCTCGGCCGCGGCCAGCCGGTTCTGTTCGGTGGCGATCAGGCGCTCCGCGTCCGGCGCGCAGTCCTGGTCGCGGAATTCGATGGCTGTCCGCCCTTGATCCTCCCCCGGCCATCCGGGCAGCAGCAGCTCGTGGGTGTTGTCGCCCCCCTCTTCCAGGCGGCGCAGTAGCTCATAGATCCGGCTCATGAGTTGATCCCTCCATTCACTGCCTCTTGACGGCTGGACACGGCCCAATCCGGCTCCCCTGGTTCGCCGGCCGCGGCCGCCGCGGCCAAGGGAGCATCGGCGGCGCCGGCTGCGGACAAACGCAGATCCGCGGCAACCTCGTCCACCATGGCGGCGCCGATCCGCAACTGCTGCTGGCTGGTCGCCAGCAGCAACGCGCCGCCACACAGCAGATTGATCACACGGGGTATGCCTTGCGCCACGTCATGCACGCGGTCCAATGCCGCCGGCGTGAAGACGACATCCTCGGCGCCAGCCAATTGCAGCCGCCGCACCACATAGGCCCGCGTCTGTTCCTGGTTTAGGGCGGGCAGATGAAACCGCATCGCGACGCGCTGCTTCAGCTGCCGCAGGCGGTGCGAATCCAATTGGCCGTCCAACTCCGGCTGGCCCGCCAGCACGACCTGGAGCAGTTTGCACTCCGCGGTTTCCAGGTTGGTCAGCAATCGGACCTCTTCCAGCGCCTCCGGAGACAGGTCCTGGGCCTCATCAATGATCAGCAGCGGCAGCCAGCCGGCGCGATGCTGCCGCAGTAGGTGCGAGGAGAGGCGCAGAATCATGTCGGCCTTGCCCATGGGTTGGCTCGCTTCCTCGCCGAGATGCGCCAGCAGATACCGCATCAGGTCCTCGCCGGAGAGCAGGCTGTGGAACAGGTAACAACACAGCACCCGGTGCCGCTCCAACGCCCGCATCAGGCAGCGCAGCACCAGCGTCTTGCCCGTACCCACCTCGCCGGTCAGCGCCATAATGCCTTGGCGCATTCGCACCCCGTAGACCAGACCGGCCAGCGCCTCGTCGTGAGCCGGCGTTGGGCACAAAAAAGCCGGATCCGGACTGAGCGCAAACGGATGGCGGCGGACAGGCCGCAGGACGTCTTCCCTGGTCACAAAGCCCCCTTCAGCGTCAGCACCGTCGAAGCCAAGGCGGCGACCAGCAGTACGCCTGCCGCGGTCCACTCGCCACACCATCGCCACACGGCCCGCCGCTTCCTGCCCGGCGAGGCCAGCTGAGGTACGGCCGCCAGAACGGGCAGACCCGAGACGGCTACGAATCCCGCCTCGCCCCGCAAACGACGATCGCTCAGCTCCAGCAGCACCACCAAACCGGCGCCCGCAACCAAGCCCAATAACCACCCGCCGATCACGCAGAGCACGCGGTTCGGCGCCACGGGGTGGCGCGGCAGATTGGCTGGGTCCAGCAGCTCCAGGCGCTCCCCTTGCTGGCTCTCCTCTAGATTGGTGGCCAGCTCGGAGTTCTGGGTTTTGGCCAGCAGGGAGCGGTAATGGCTTTGGGCGTCCTGTACTGACTGCTCCAAACTCGCCAACTGCCCGGCGCGCAAGGGTTCCACGCGCAGTTCGCCCTCCACACGGCGCATCTGGGCCGCCAACGCGGCCAGCGTATGGCGCCGCGTCGCGATCTGCATCTGCACGGCGCGCAAACGGCTGGCCAGGCGCACCGCTGCCGGGGAGCCCTGCCAGGCTGCACCGTGGACCGGCTGGCTCTTCAATTCGGCCTTCCAATGGCGGATCTCGGCTTTGGTCGTGATCACGTCCGGATAGCGCGCCGTGTGCCCGGCCTCGAGCCGCGCCAAGCGCGCCTCCAGCTTGTGCAAATGCGCCTGGGGAGACTGCGCGTCCGTTCCCACATGCGCGAGGCCCAGTTGCAGCGACCGCAGATAGGCCTTCTCTTGCCGGGCAGCATCCAGGCCGCTTTCGGTGGCGCTATAGGCGGTCCTCAGGCTGGCAAGCAGTTGGATCTGCTCCGGCCCCTGCACCGGCAACTCATCCAAGTGCTCCTGATCGAAACGCTGCAACTGCTGCTCCTTCTGTGCCAGCGCGGCCGAGGCATTTTGCAACTGATCCTGAAGAAAACTGGTCGTGCCTTGGGACTGATCCGTCTGGGCTTGCAAGCTGCCGTCAATAAATAGCGAGGTGAGTTCATTCACCACCCGCTGCGCCATCCGCGGGGAGGGCGCTTCGTAGGCGATGTGAAACGCGGTCAAACGATCGGGCTGGCCGAGAGCCGTTACGGGCGAGATCTTGATGTCCTTGCGCATCCGGGCCACCACCTGATCCGGCGTCAGCCGCCGGCGCTGGCGGGGATACAGGTCCAACCGCGTGATCAGCTGCCGCAGCTTGGTGCGGCTTAGAATGCGCTGGGTGAGGATCTGCAACTGATGCTCGGCCGTGGTCGCCACGTTGCTGGCCACGTATTGCCGCGGCACCTGCTGCTGGTCCACGAGCACCAGCGCCTGGGAACGATACAGGGCCGGCCACGCCACCGCCGTCACGCCACCGAGAACCGCGCCGGCCACTAGGGGCGTCAGCCATGCCCAGCGGCGGCGCTTCACCATCGCCCAAAGATCCTGTCCGGACAGCCGTGCTGAGAGTTCGTTTGCCATAAGTTCGAATCGCTCCTCGCGCTAGGGCACCACCACGGTGTCGCCGGAACGCAGCCGCACGTTCTCCTTGGCGTCCTTGCCGGCGATGACTCGCTTGTAATCGAACGCGACGCGCCGGGTTCGTCCGCCCCCAAGACGGCGGAGTACATAGATGTGGCTGCGGTTGGCGAACTCGGCCAATCCTCCGGCCATGGCGATGGCGTCCAGGACGCGCGTCGGGCCCGCCAACACATAAATGCCGGGCCGGCGCACCCGCCCCAGGACATACACTTTGTGACTGCGGACTTGATCCACCTGGACGGTCACCGCCGGATTGCTGAGATAGGGCCGCAGGCGCCGCGCGATCGCCGCCTGTAGTTGCGCCGGCGTCAGCCCCTCGGCCCGAATCTGCCCCGCCAGCGGGAGGGAGATCATCCCGTCCGGCCGTACCGGCAGATCACGGCTGCTGATTTTCGGCTCCTGCCAGACGTCCACCGAGATCACGTCTTGCGGCCCCAACCGGTAGCCCGCCGCCGCGGCATGCTGCGCCGCCGGCGCCGGATCGGGCTTGGCGGAATGGTGGTGATGCGGCCCCGGCGAGACGATCCCCGCCAGACTCGTCAGCATCGCCATCACCGGCCGCCAGGCCCTCAACGACATGTGCGCTCCCATAGCTTCCTCCTTCAACTCCTCATTCGACCGGCGGGCTGCCGCCCAAGGAGCGGCGGCTGGGAATGCCCGTGTCCCGCAGCTTGTACAGCAGCGCGCGATAACTGATGCGCAGCGCCTTGGCCGTTTCCTTCCGGTTCCAGTGGTGCGCGTGCAGCGCGCCGAGGATCATTTGGCGCTGGGCCTCGAGCCCGGCGCGTCGCGCCGCCTCCCGCAACGACAGCGGAGCCGCGGCCGGCTGCGTCGCTGGCAACAGCTCGGCGGCAATCAGCTCTTCGGAGCCGAACAGCACGAAGCGGCTCATCAGGTTTTCCAGTTCGCGAATGTTGCCCGGCCAAGGGTGGGCCGCCAGCAACTGCATGGCATCGGCCGAGAGGGGCGGCGCGGAGCGGTGATAGGTGGCATTCAGAGTGCGGCGCAGATACGCCACCAACACAGGCAGATCATCGCTGCGCTCCCGCAGCGGCGGGACGGCGAGCTCGACCACGCCGATGCGGAAGTACAAATCGATGCGGAAGCGCCCGGTTTGGCAGTCCTGCCACAGATCGCGACTCGTCGCGCAGACGATCCGCGCGTTGACCGAACGGGGCGCGCCGCCACCGATCGGCCAGACGGAGCCGTCTTGGAGCAGTTCCAACAGTTTGGCTTGCGCGCCGCCGTCGAGCTCGCTGATCTCATCCAAAAACAGCGTGCCGCCGCTGGCCTGCTCGATGCGCCCGATGCGTCGCTCGACCGCTCCGGTGAAGGCGCCGGGCTCGTGGCCGAAGAGTTCGCTCTCCAGCAGCGCCGGCGGAATGGCCGGACAGTGAATCTTGACGAACGGAGCCGCGGCCCGCGCGGAGCGCTGATGCAGAAGCCGCGCCAGCACTTCCTTGCCCGCGCCGCTTTCGCCCGCGATCAGTACCGGCACCTCCGTCGCCGCCGCTTGCGTCAACCGCTCCCGCAGTCGCGACATCGCCGCCGTTTGGCCGAAGATCACCTCGGCCGGCGGCAATTCCAGCGACCGGTGAATCTTTTCCGCTCCGCCGCCCACCGCCATGATCCTGGCCGCCGCCGTCACTGGCCCGCCGGAACCGCCGCTTGGTTCCCCTCCGCGTCGGCCCGTTCCCAGGGTGATGCGATGGCATATTGCCGGATTTTCTGGCTCAGGGCCTTGGTGCTGATGCCCAGCAGCTCCGCCGCGCGGCCGCGGTGCCAGCCACAACTCGCCAACATCTCTTGGATCGCTTCCCGTTCGGCACGCGCCTTCAATTCCCGCACCATCCCCTTCAAGTCCTGCCGCCGGCCGCGGGACCAAGCATTGGCTTCGGGAGCGCGCGCCAGGCAGCGCGGGGTTAGCTCCTCCAGCGCAGCCGCGGGATCCCCGTGCACCAGGAAGCGCTTGATGAAGTTCTGCAGCTCGCGGACATTTCCCGGCCAGCTATAGGCCCGGCACGCCGCCAGCAATTCATCGCTGAGTGGCAGCGCGGGACGGTTCAGGCCCGCGGCGAGCTGCGCCATGAAGTACCGCAGCTGCGGCACGATATCTTCGCGCCGTTCTCGCAGGGGGGGAATCCTCAGTTGCAGCGCTCCGAGGCGGTAATAGAGGTCGGCCCGAAACCGCTTCTCGGCGATCGCCCGGTCAATGTTCACGTTCGTCGCGGCGATCACGCGCGCGTCCACCCTCACCAGCGAGCGGCCGCCGAGACGGCTGAAGGTGCGGTCTTCCAGCACCTGCAAAAGCTTGGATTGCAGGGCCGGCGGCAGCTCTCCCAGCTCGTCCAGAAACATCGTGCCGCGGGGACACATCTCGAACTTGCCCGGCTTGGCCCGCACCGCGCCGGTAAACGCGCCGGCCTCATACCCAAACAGCTCGCTTTCCAGCAACTCATGGGGCACCGCCGCGCAGTTGACCTTCAGAAATTGGGCGCCGCGCCGCGGAGAGAGATGGTGCAGCAGCCGCGCCGCGACTTCCTTGCCGACGCCGCTTTCCCCCAATACCAGCACCGGAAGATCAATGGGCGCCATCTGGCCGATTTGCTGGCGGAGTTCAAGCATCACCGGACTGGCGGCGACAAAACCGACGCCGGGCGCGACTTCTTCAATGTGAGTTCGGCGCTCGACATTGATGTCCAGCAAGGAAGTGCAGACGCTTGTCACATTGGCTCCTTTTGCCGCCGGCGCGTGCTGTGCCGGCCAGCGAGAAGCAGAATAGGCAACCGCGTCGCTCCCTGTCATCGGGAGAGTCATGGAGATTCGGACTCGGGAGAATTCCGGAGGCGGCGGCCTAGGGTTGGATCATGCCGCTGCGAATGGCGTAGCGCACCAGGCCGGCGGTTTCATGAATGTCCAGCTTCTCCATCGTGCTTGCGCGATGGGTTTCCGCCGTCTTGACGCTGATGGCCAAAAGCGAGGCGATTTCCTTGCTGGTCTTGCCTTCCGCCACCAGTTGCAGCACCTGCCGCTCGCGCGGCGTCAGCGGATCGCTGGCGCCGTCCGCGCCCAGCGATTCCGCCAAATGAATCGCGATCTCCGGGCTGATATGCGTGCGGTTCCGCGCGGCGGCGCTGACCGCCTGGACCAGCTCCTTGCCGGCTTGGCTCTTGAGCACGAATGCGCGCGCGCCAATCCGCAGACCCTCGGCCACGTAGTGCCGCTCCGCGTGCATGGACAGAAAGACGAGCTTGGAACGCGGCGACACCTTGCGAATGGCGCGGGCGGCGTCCAGGCCGTTCAGCAGCGGCAGGCCGATGTCCAGCACCACGACATCCGGCTGCAGCCGTTCCGCCATGGTGATCGCGGTATGCCCGTCCCCCGCCTCTCCGGCGATGAGAAAACCGGCGCGATCGAGGAGCATGGTCAACCCCTCGCGAACGATGCTGTGATCCTCCACTAGCAAGACGGAAATACGCATGGACCTATCCGGCGACTCACGGCGCTGTCGCTCATGATAGAACCCAGAGTGCAAAATCATTGCGCCAAATCGGAATCTTTCATTCCCTAATGGCCCCTACAGGGACGCCGTGCCCGATGGGTCGCCAACCCGCAGGGCGCGCCGGCCCGCTGCCTGCTGGTCGCAACCCGCGAGGCAGGCGCCCGGCGGAACCGGTGCTTCGGATCTGCGCAGCAGGGTTGCGCTCCGAGCCCCCGCATTGGATGCCCGCGCTTTGCCGGCCAACAAGATCGCGCCCTCTGGCCGTGGTGACCGAACTGCAATCCACCTCGGCAAGAGGCGCTCGCTCGTCCCGTGCGGAGGTCCATTGGCATTTGAGTCATTAAGTGATTCCCTGCTGGGGTTCTACGGAACGTTCGCTGCCCCGCATCGCGGCCGAGACCGCCTCGTGGCGATGATGAGCGCGCGCGCGTGCCGCCGCTGGACGGGCATGCGGACCTTTCGCCGCCGCGGCATTCGCCTGCGGACGGATCTCTCCGTGGATGATGTGGGCCGCACGCTCTACTCCTACGGCTGCCTCGACTACTGGGATGAAAAGGCGCTCGGCGGACTGGTGCCGCCGGGCGGCGTCGCCTTCGACATCGGCGCCCATATCGGCTTCTATTCGCTGCTTCTCGCCCGGCTGGTCGGGCCGGAGGGAAGGGTCGTTAGCTACGAGCCGGTGCCATACACCCACGCGCTCCTGCGCGCCAATCTTCGGCGTAACGCCGCCGCGAACGTTCTCGCCCGACCGGTCGCGGTCGGCGCGCATGCCGCTCCGGTGCGCATCGCCCCCGCCCCGGGCGGCCGGTTGGGATGGTCCCGCATCGACGCCGCGGGTGAGTTGGCGGCGTCTGCCACGACCCTCGACGCGGAAGTCGAGCGCCTAGAGATCCCGCGCGTGGACTTCATCAAAGTCGACGTCGAAGGCTACGAGATGGAAGTCCTGACCGGCGCGCAAATGATCCTTGGTCGCGATCGTCCGGTCGTGATGTACGAGATCAATCCCCAGGCCCTGGCCACGCATGGAACCAGCGAGCGGAAGCTTGCGGCGTTCTTTTCAGAGCAGGGCTATGCGCTCTACCGGGCGGGCCGCAAGGGACTGACACCGAGTGACGGCGCCGCGACGGAGAGCTACTCGAACGCCTTCGCGATTCCCCGCGCCCTGCGCTAAACGCCTTGGCCCGGAACCGCGGCCCAACGCCGGCATGCGCTTCGATTCGCGCTCGGTGGGTTACGCCGGCGGCGAGTTAGGACTCGCCCCTGCCGCATACCCAGTTTGACCCGCGCCGCCGTCCGGCTTGGCGGCCCCCCCCGGTTAGGGTAGCTAGGGATGATCGCGCACCACCGGGCCGCGCCGGGCCAGGCCGGGCCAGGACGAGACCGCACCGCCGCCTATTGCTAGGACGAGTTACGGCTCCTGCCGATGCCAACACCCGACGCCGCGCTGTGTCCGCCAAGGGCGGGCGGCTCACCAACCGGTGGTGCGCTGGGTGCTCAGGACGCGCTCACGCGCCGACGTTGCAAAGCGATCCCCAGGGCACACAGTCCCGCCGCCAACAGCAGCCAACTTGCCGGCTCCGGAGCCGACACCGGCTGCGCCGCCGGGCTGTACGCGCCATCGGTGACGCTGAAGGTATTCGAGCTAAGATCCGTGCTCGTTTGATACAAGCTGCCCGAATACAGGTTGAAGTTGCCCATGCCATAGGCGTTCGTCTGGCTGAAGCTCACCTGTGTCGGACTCGTAATCGTGCCCGCCCAAGCCGGACAAGCGCTCAACCCCATCGCAAGGGCCAAGAAAGCGGCGAGGGCAACGGCTTGGGTAAAGGGGGGGAAACGTTTGAGCATTGGATCAATGGCTCCCGATTATTGGGGCTACCCCTGGTCGAGGGGACAGCTTCGATAGTGCAAGTACAATACCAAATCGGCAATCGCCATGCGCAATCCATCAGTGTGCTGATAACGAATGAGTTAATAGCGAATGATGCCCCAATTCCCTGGGTGGCGAGACCGCGTGCGGCATCGAAAGAGTGCAAACACTTGCACAAAAGCGCCGCACCCATGCGCGGAGAGCCGCCGGTCCGGCCAGCGCGCCGTTTCCCCGGCGGATCGAATCCGCGCCTTATCGTGGCGCGCCATTCTTCGGATCAAATGGCTCATCCGCAGGCGCGGCGGGGATCATGCCGCGGTCGAAGCAGGAGAGAAGATCCGGTCGGCCCCGGCCTCAAGAAATCTGGCCGCACCCCTCGCATTCGCGACCGCCCCCCATCTCTCTGGCCAGTACGGCCTGACCGGCTGTTGTACACGGCCGGAAATGGACAGAAATTGCCCGGCCCACATCGGGAAATTGTTTTCCGCACACGGCACTAGCGTTCCTTAGGAAATCGGCGGTCCGGCGCCACCCCCCCAGGGGCATTCTCACCAACGTTAGCGTTTGCTAAGACTTGGGAGCAGGCGCGGCGCCCGCGGCAGATTTGGCCCGCCAGGTGCATCCGCAGTAACCGCATGGTTGCGCTGCCCATTTGGAGACCCCAGTTCGCATGGGAACGGCCGGCGGTGGGCGTGTGCGCCTACCCCGCCCGAGCCATGGCTGAGCCCGCAAAACACCCTGCGAGCCCATTTCGGGGCAGGGAGCTCGCGCTGTGAACGCCATCCGGCACCGGCCGCCCAGCGGGCTGGCCGACTACAGGGACATTGTGCGCCGCCGCTGGCCTTGGGTGGTGCTGCCGGCGCTGCTGATCGCCGGCGGCGGCATCATGGCCATTCGCCACCTGCCCAAGCTCTACCAGTCGGAGACCATGATCCTGGTCGAGGCGCAGAAGGTTCCGACCAGCTTCGTCCAGTCGACCGTCAACGAGAACACCGACGAGCTGCTCCAAGAGATCAGCGAGGAGATCCTCAGCCGCACCCACCTGCTCGCGATCATCCACAAATACGGCCTCTACCCCAAGCTCAACGGCGTGCTCACCGAGCGGCAGCTGGCGGCGCGCATGCGCCAGGACATCACCGTCAAGAACATCACCGATCCGACCGACCCCAGCCAGGCCCACAACGGCGGCGCCTTCCAGATCGCCTACCAAGGCACCACGCCGCGTCAGGCGCAAGAGGTCACGCAGGATCTCGCCGGCCTGTTCATCACCGAAAACCTGGCCGTGCGCCAGCAGCAGGCGCAGGGCACGGTGCAGTTCATTAATTCGGAGTTGCAGCGGGCGAAGCGCCGCCTGCAGCGCGAGTCGGCGCAGCAAGAGGCGCTCGAGAAGCAGTACATGGGCGCGCTGCCGGAGCAGGAAGCCAGCAACTTGCAGCAGTTGGGCTCCGAGCAGACCGCGCTGGAGGCGGCCGAGCAGCAAGCCGCGCGGGACCAGCAGCAGAAGACCTACTTGCAGTCGCTTTTGGCCGCGCTGCAAAACGCCCCGGCGCTGGCCACCGCCGCGCCCACCTCCCCGCTGGACGCGCAGCTCCAGGCCGACAAGGTGAAGCTGGCAATGGACGAGCAGGTGGACACGCCCGCCAACCCCGACGTCCAGCGGCTCAAACGTGAGATCGGCGCGCTCAGCAAGGCGCTGGCCGCCGACCCGGCGCCCAAGACCGCCCCCGGTCCGGCCGGCATGTCCGAACAGCAAATCCGCGGCGAGCTGGCGACCCTGGACCAGGACGCGCGCTGGCAGCAGCGGCAGCAGCGGCGCATCTCCGCCAATATCGCCCAGTTGCGCGCCCGCGTGGCCATGGCCCCCGCCGTCCAGGAGCGGCTGGCCGCGGTGCAGCGCAATTACAAGATCGCCACCGACAACTACGAGTCGCTGCTCAAAAAGCGCGACGCCGCGCAGATGGCCGCGGCCATGGAGGCGCAGGCCGACGGCGAGGAGTTTCGCGTCGTGGACCCGCCCAGCCTGCCGCAGCGCCCCGACAAGCCGGCCGTCGCCAAGCTCAGCCTGCTGGCCGTGGTCTTCGGCCTGCTGGTCGGCGTGGGCCTGGGCTTGGCGCGGGAATACGCCGACCCGGTCGTGCGCAACGAACGCGACGTGGAGTATTACCTCGGGACCACGGTCTTGGCCCAGGTGCCGCTGGTGCTCGCCGCGCCGGAGCGCCGGCGGCAGCTGCACCGCCAAATGCTGGTCGGCGCCCTGGCGCTGGCGCTGGTCGCCGGCGCCGCCATGGTGGCGTACTTGCACGGGGCCACATGGCTGGCCCGGATGGGTTGGTAGCCGCCATGAAGCCGGAAATCAACAGTCTGGGCTTGATCCCCGCCAAGGATGACGAGGCGCCGGCGCCGGAGTTCCATCTGGCCCCGCGGCAGCAGGACAAGCTGCTGGCCCTGCCCGCCGCCCCCGGCGCCACCGTGCCCCGCCTCACCGCCTGGGAGCAGCTCCGCGTGCTGCGCACCCGCATCGTCGAGGCCGCGCGCGACCGCGACCTGCGCCGCATCCTGGTCACCAGTTCCGTCGTCGGCGAGGGCAAGACGCTGCTCGCCGCCAACCTGGCCCTCAGCCTCAGCCAGCTGGAAGACAAGCGCGTGCTGCTGGTGGACGCCGACCTCCGCCGCCCCAGCCTGCACCACGTCTTCGGCCGCACCGTCGAGCTCGGCCTGGGCGACCTGCTGGCCGGCGGCCCGCGCTGGTCGCAGGCCGTCATTCCGCTGCATCCCCGCTTGGATTTCCTGCCCTGCCGCCCCGCGGCGGAGCAGTCGGTCGAGCTGCTCAACCGCCGCCGCATGAAGGATCTGATGGAGGAAGCTGCCGCCGCCTACGACCTGGTGGTGGTGGATTCCGCGCCGCTCAGCCCCATCGCCGACACCCAAGTCCTGGTCCGGCTGGTGGACGCCGCCCTCCTGGTCGTGCGTTCCGGAGTCGCCCCCTATCCCCTGGCGCGTCAGTCGGCGGCGCTGCTGGAACCCAAATTGCTCGGTGTCGTGCTCAACGGCGTCGAGCGCGTCACGCGGCGCGACTATGCCTACGGCTACTACGCGCCGCATTTTCAAGAGGAGGCCGGACGATGAGCGCCACGGCGGTAATGGCGGTCCCGGACCGCGAGGAACATCTGCCCGAGCCGCTCCGCCAGTTGCTGGCGCGGCTGGTTAGCCGCCAGGCGCGGGTGGGCGTCATCGGCCTCGGCTATGTCGGCCTGCCCCTGGCGGCGCAGTTCGCCCGCGGCGGCTTCACCGTCACCGGCTTCGACGTGGACGCCGACCGCATCGAGCGGATCAACCGCGGCGAGAGCTATATTCCCGACGTTCCCGCCGCCGAGTTGGCCCGCCATCGGGCGGCGGACCGGCTGCGCGCCAGCGCCGATTGGGACGCGCTGCGGGAGATGGACGCCGTCTCGATCTGCGTGCCCACGCCCCTGGGTAAAACCAAGAGTCCCGATCTCTCCTACATCATGCGCGCCGTGGACCAGGTGGCGGCCCGCCTCCGCCCCGGACAGTTGATCGTCCTGGAAAGCACCACCTACCCCGGCACCACGGACGAAGTGGTTCTGCCGCGCCTGGCCGAGGGCGGCCTCCGCGTCGGCGAGGACTTCCTGCTGGCTTTCTCGCCCGAGCGCGTGGACCCCGGCAATGGACGCTTCCAGACCGGCAACATCCCCAAAATCGTCGGCGGCGTCACCCCGCTCTGCACGCAGGCGACGCAAGCCCTCTACAGCGGCTGCGTCCAGCGCGTCGTGCCCGTCTCCTCGGCCCGCGCCGCGGAGATGGCGAAGCTGCTGGAAAACACCTTCCGCAACGTCAACATCGCGCTGGTCAACGAAGTCGCGCTGCTCTGCCGGGAGTTCGGCTTGAACGTCTGGGAGGTCATCGAGGCGGCGGCCAGCAAGCCCTTTGGCTTCATGCCCTTCTATCCCGGCCCGGGGCTCGGCGGACACTGCATCCCCATTGATCCCGTCTACCTCAGCTGGCGCGCGCGCGCCGCCGGCCTGGAGCCGCGGCTGATCGAGGTGGCGCAGCAGATCAACGCCGGCATGCCGCAGCACGTGGTGAACCGCGTGGCCGACGCGCTCAACGACGCCGGCAAGGCGCTGCGCGGCTCCGCGGTGCACGTCCTGGGCGTGGCCTATAAGAAAAATGTGGCCGACACCCGGGAATCCCCGGCGCTCGACATTCTGCATCTTCTGGCGCGCCGCGGGGCGCGCGTCAGCTACAGCGATCCCTACGTTCCCCGGCTCAGCGAGGCCGGCTTGGACCTGGCCGCGCGGCCGGTGGCGGAGGTGGCGGACTGCGACTGCGCGGTGATCGCCACCGACCACGACGGCTTCGATTTTGCTCAGATCGCGGCGCTCGCGCCGCGCATCGTGGACACCCGCAACGCGCTCGGCGCGATGCGGAGCGAGAAGGTGTACGGGCTGTAAGCGGGCGATCCCGCCGCCCGGCGCGCGGTATGCGCCGGGCACGGGATCGCTCGCCGGACCAGGAACGAACGGGCTGGGTTGCGCCACTCGTCGTTCCGTGGCGGCATAAGCCGCCGGTCCCGACAAAATTTGGCGGAGCGCCGCGGTTGGGGCGCTGCCGCCGCGGTGAGGGTCACTAGGCCGCTGAAGTGACGGGGCGGAGCTACATATATGGCGACACGGAACACGGCAATCGAAACCCCTCAGGCTTGGGACGGCGCGGGCGAACCGGCGCAGTGGTTTGCGGCCTGCACCCGCTCCCGCCACGAAAAAATGGTGGCGGACCAGCTGCGCGGCAAGGGCGTCGAGTTCTTCCTGCCCTTGGGCCACACGGTGCGCCGCTGGCAAAGCCGGATGGCGGAGGTGGACCTCCCCTTGTTTCCCGGTTATGTCTTCGTCCGCATCCCGCTCCAGGACCGCCTCCAGGTCTTGACCGTGCCCGGCGTGGCCTACTTGGTCGCCTCCGCCGGCCAGCCCCTGCCGGTGCCCGAGGAACAGGTTCTGACGCTGCGGGAGCGCCTGGCCGCCGGCGTGCTGGCCGAGCCCCATCCCTATCTCGCCGTCGGCAGCCGCGTGCGCGTGCGCCGCGGCCCGCTGGCGGACCTGGAGGGCGTGCTGCTGCGCAAGCACGGCCAGAGCCGCCTGGTCGTTTCCGTGGATATCATTCAGCGCTCCATCGCCCTGCATGTCGAGGCCTGCGACGTCGAGCCGTTGCCGGCGGCGCCCGCGCCGCTGTGGGCGGTGAATGCGGCGGGAGTGCGCTAGGCGCGCGCCTATGCGCGGAAACTGCCGCCGAATCGGATTGGGATTGCTCCTCATGGCATCAGCCGGAACCACTTCGTTGCGCGCCAATAACCGCGGCCGGTCGGCCGCGCCGGCTCCTATGGCCGCCTCGCCCGCGGCCCGGCCCGCGCGCCACGCCCCGCCGGCCCAGCCCGCCGGCGCCAAGCCGGCCCTCCCGGCCCCGGCGGCAAAGCCTTCCAAGCCTCGCGTCGAGCTGGCCTGGCAACCCAGTCACTCGCCAAATCTGATGGGCTACAACGTCTACCGGGCGGAATCGCCCACCGGCGCCAAGCAGCTGCTCAACCCGACGCCCATTCCCGAAACCTGTTATGAAGACCGCGATGTCCAGCGCGGTCGCACTTATTACTACGCGGTCCGCGCGGTGGCTGCCGACGGCTCATTGAGCCCGCCGTCGAACCAAACCACCGCGCTGATCCCGCCAGCCAGCGCCGCGCGCGCCGCCGCCAGCGGCCGCCGCGCTGCGCCCACCCAAGGGGAGCGACATGTCCACCATGCAACAGATCTCGCGGCCAAACGATAGCGGCAACGATGCGGCTGGTTCCGCGCACGCGCCCGGCGCGCTGCCGGAGTCGGCCTTCGTCCCCATGCTCTGCTTGGAGCGCAAGCGCGCCGAGCGCAGCGGCCGCTCCTTTCTGCTGACCTTGATCGCTCTGGAAGGTGACGGCCTCTACCTCCAGCCCGCCGCCTGCGACGGCCTCGCCTCGGCCCTGGCCGGCATCAAGCGCGAAACCGATTTCTGCGGCTGGTATGAGACCGGCCGCTGCCTCGGCCTGGTCTACACCGACATTGACGGCGCCGAGCCCGCCGCCCTCCGCGCCGCCGTGCGCGACCGCGTGCGCGCCGCCTGGGCCGGCCGCCTCAGCCCCGCGCAGTGGGCCAAGGTCGAGTTCGCCTTCCATTGGTTCCCGGAGACCCCCGGCGCCGAGGCCCTGCCCCCCGAGCCCGCCCTCTATCCCGACCTCGAGCCGCGCCGCGCCGGCCGCCGCCTGGCCCGCGGCATGAAGCGCGGCATGGACATCGCCGGCAGCCTCGCCGCCCTGGCCCTGTTCTCGCCCGTCTTCGCCCTGGCCGCGCTCGCCATCAAGTTCACCTCCCCCGGCCCGGTCTTCTACCGCCAGCGCCGCCTGGGCCGCTTCGGCGTCCCCTTCACCCTGCTCAAGTTCCGCTCCATGCACGTCGCCAGCGACTCCCGCGTGCATGAGGAGTTCGTCAAGCAGTTCATCGCCGGCCAGACACCCGCCGCCGCCCCGGACGGGCCCGCGGCCGGTCCGAAGGTCTTCAAAATCCAAAACGATCCCCGCGTCACCCGCGTTGGCCGCTGGCTGCGGACGACCAGCCTGGATGAGGTCCCGCAGTTCTGGAATGTGCTGCGCGGCGACATGTCCCTGGTCGGGCCGCGCCCGCCCATCGCGTACGAAGCTGCCAGCTATCAAGTCTGGCACCGCCGCCGCATCTTCGAGGCCAAGCCCGGCATCACCGGCCTGTGGCAGGTCGAGGGCCGCAGCCGCACCGCCTTCGATGAAATGGTCCGCCTCGACCTGCGCTACGTCCGCGGCTGGTCCCTGTGGCTGGATCTCAAGATTTTGCTCCGCACCCCCCGCGCGGTCTTCTTCGGCAGCGGCGCCTATTAAGCCCCATCAGCGCCGCCGAGAAAATCGCCGCGCGCGACCCAAAAGTTTACCGGCGTCAAACCGGAACAGGAAAATCGCCATGAAGATCAGTGTCATCGGAGCGGGTTATGTCGGGCTGACCACGGCCGCGTGCCTGGCGCACATCGGGCACGAAGTGCGCTGCACCGACAGCGACCGTGGCAAGCTCGCCGTCCTGGAATCCGGCCGCATGCCTTTCTATGAGCCCGGCCTGGACGCGATCGTCTCCGCCGCCAGCGCCAACGGCCGCCTGCGGTTCGTGGGGGCGCACGAGGCCCTCGCGCACGGCGAGGCACTGTTCATCTGCGTCGGCACCCCGCCCCTGGCCAACGGCGATGCCGATCTTTCCGCCATCGAGTCCGTCGCCCGCGAGATCGCCCGCCACGCCCAGGGCTACCGCCTCATCGTCGAGAAAAGCACCGTGCCCGTCCAAACCGGCCAGCGCCTGCGCCGCCATCTGGACATCTACGGCCGCGCCGGCCTGGAGTATGACGTCGTCTCCAATCCCGAATTCCTGCGCGAAGGCTCCGCCGTCGAGGATTTCTTCCACCCCGACCGCATCGTCGTCGGCGCCGAATCCGGCCGCGCCCGCCGCCTGATGGAGGACATCTACCGGCCCGTGCTCGACCAGTCCTTCGCCTGCCCCGTCCACGCCGCCTGCCCGCCGGGCCGCGCCCCCGCCGCCTTCATCGTCACCGACACCAACAGCGCGGAACTCATCAAGCACGCCTCCAATTCCTTCCTGGCCATGAAGATCTCCTACATCAACATGGTCTCCGACCTCTGCGAGGCCGCCGGCGCGGACGTGGACAGCGTGGTCCAGGGCATCGGCGGCGACCGCCGCATCGGCGCCTCGTTCCTGCGCCCCGGCATCGGCTTCGGCGGCTTCTGCTTCCCCAAGGATCTCCAGGCGTTCGTCCGCATCGCCGAGACTTTCGGCTGCGATTTCGGGCTCCTCAAGCAAGTCGAGGCCATCAACCTCGCCCGCGTGGACCGCTTCGTCGCCCGGCTTCGCGACGAGCTCTGGACGCTCGCGGGCAAGAAGATCGCCGTCTGGGGCCTGGCCTTCAAGCCGGAAACCGACGACGTCCGCTTCGCCCCCGCCATCGCCATCATCCGCCGGCTGCTCGCCGAAGGCGCCGAGATCCACGCCTTTGACCCCCAAGCCATGGAAAAGGCCCAGCGCGAACTGCCCGCCATCCACCTCCATGCCGACGCCTACGCCGCGGCCGAGCGGGCCGACGCGGCCCTGCTGCTGACCGAGTGGAAGGAGTTCCAGCAGCTGGATTGGGCCCGCGTCGCCGCCGCCATGGCCCGCCCGCTGATCTTCGACGGCCGCAACGCCCTCCCCGCCCCCGACCTCGCCGCCCACGGCATCCAATGCGTCGGCATCGGCAAGGCCGTTTCCACGGCGCCAGGCAAAGCCGTGTCGGCGGCGCCGAGCAAAGCCGTGTCAACGGCGCCAGGCAAAGCCGTGTCGGCGGCGCCGAGCAAAGCCGCGCCCGTCCAAACCGCCGCCGGCCCGGCCCATCCCCGGGCCGCGCTCGCCGAAGCGGGCCGCTAGCCAAGGAAACCTATGCGCGTCGTCATCACCGGCGGAGCGGGGTTTGTCGGCAGCCATCTGTGCGAGCGCCTGCTCGGCGCTGGGCACCAGGTCGTCTGCCTCGACAACCTGATCAGCGGCCGCGCCGAGAACCTCGCCGCGCTCTCCCGCCAGCCCGGCTTCCATTTCGAGCAGGTGGACGTCAGCGACCGCTGCGACGCCGCCGGGCCCGTGGACGCCGTCCTCCATTTCGCCTCCCCGGCCAGCCCGGTGGACTATCTCCGCCACCCCGTCGCCACCCTGCGCGTCGGCAGCCGCGGCACCGAGAACGCCCTGGAACTGGCGCGGCGCAAGCAGGCGCGGTTCTTGCTGGCCAGCACCTCGGAGGTCTACGGCGATCCTGAAGTCAGTCCCCAGCCGGAATCCTACTGGGGCCGCGTGAACCCCATCGGTCCCCGCTCCGTCTACGACGAAGCCAAGCGCTTCGCCGAGGCCATCACCTTCGCCTACCGCCGCAGCCAGGCCGTGGACACCCGTGTCGTCCGCATTTTCAACACCTACGGCCCCCGCATGCGGCCCAACGACGGGCGCGTCGTCTCCAACTTCATCGTCCAGGCCCTCACCGGCGAGGACCTCACCGTCTATGGCGACGGCAGCCAGACGCGCAGCCTCTGCTATGTCAGCGACCTTGTCTCCGGCGTCCTCGGCGTTCTCGGCCTGGCGCCCGAAATCCCCGAGGCCGCCGGCCCCATCAATCTCGGCAACCCCGTCGAGATGACCGTCGAAACCATCGCCCGCCTGGTGCTCGAGCTCACTGGCGGCTCCAGCCACATCGTCCGCCGCCCGCTGCCCGAGGACGACCCCAAGCGCCGCCGTCCGGACATTCGCC
Organism: Acidobacteriota bacterium; assembly: GCA_027315185.1. Taxonomy (GTDB): domain Bacteria; phylum Acidobacteriota; class Terriglobia; order Terriglobales; family SCQP01; genus JAKAUF01. The sequence goes on along the minus strand of DAHUYO010000001.1, from coordinate 61,409 downwards.
GCGCCCAGCGCCTGCTCGGCTGGACGCCCCAGGTCCCCGCCCACGAGGGCCTGGAGCGGACCATCGCTTTTTTCCGCGCCGAGCTGGCCACGCCAACGCCGACCGCCGTCCGCCCGTCCGCCGCCGCGCCGGCAACTGCGGAGAGCCGCGCATGAGCCAGCCGCTGGTCTCCATCCTCATTCCCGCCTACAACGCTGGGGAATGGCTCGCCGCGGCCGTGGAGTCGGCCCTTGCCCAGACCTGGCCGCGCAAGGAAATCATCGTCCTCAACGACGGCTCGCGCGACGGCACGCTGGCCGTCGCCCGCCGCTTCGAGTCCCGCGGCGTCCGCGTCCAAACGCAGGAAAACCAGGGCGCCGCCGCCACGCGCAATCGCCTGTTCACGCTTTGCCAGGGCGACTACATCCAATGGCTGGACGCGGATGACCTCCTCTCGCCCGACAAAGTCCAGCGCCAGATGCGGGAAGCGCAGCGCCTGGCAAATCCCCGCGCCCTCTTTTCCTGTGCATGGGGCCGGTTTCTCTACCGCCCCGGCGCGGCCAGCTTCCGCCCCAATCCCCTCTACCAGGATCTCGACCGGGCCGAGTGGATGCTCCGCAAGCTGGAGAACAACACCTACCTCCAGACCGCCTGCTGGCTGGTCAGCCGGGAGCTGACCGCCGCGGCCGGCCCTTGGAACACCGCCCTGCTCGGCGACGATGACGGCGAATACTTCGCCCGCGTGCTGCTGGCCAGCGACGGCGTGCATTTTGTCCCCGGCGCGCGCGTCTACTACCGGATCGCCCCGGCGAGCCTGGCGTATATCGGCCGCTCGCAACGCAAGATGGAGGCGCAGTGGCGCTCCATGCAGCTCACCATCGGCTACGTCCGCTCGCTGGACGACGGCCCGCGGGCCCGCGCCGCCTGCCGCACGTATTTGCAGAACTGGCTGGGCGCGTTCTATCCGGACCGCATGGATCTGGTGGAGCAAGCGCAGGCGCTGGCGCGCGAGCTGGGCGGGGAACTGCGGCTGCCCGAAACATCCTGGAAATACGCCTGGCTGCGTCCCCTCTTCGGCCCCGGCGCGGTGCGCCAGGCCCAGGTGACGCTGCCCGGCGCCAAGCTGGCGGCGCGCCGCCGCCTGGACGGCATGCTGTGGCGGCTCCAGGGCCGCCCGGGGCTGCCCCCGGCAGCCGGCGGAATGGAGCAGCGGGCATGAAGTCGGCGGCCGGGCTCGCCCAGGTAACCTGCATTCGCGGTCAGCGCGGCACGGCGCAACCAAATGATCGGCGCGGGCCCCAGCGCGGCTGCCCCGCGCGTCCCGCTTACCCGCAGGCTGGGCCGGAGACCCGGAACCCCAGCCCGGCGGTCGCTTGCCGCGGGGCGGCGGGAACCCTGCCCCGCGCCTCTGACAGTCGAGGGGAGTCACTGTGAAAATCGGTTTTGGCATCATCGGCTACGGCTACTGGGGACCGAACGTCGTCCGCAATTTGCAGAAGCTGGAGCGTTCCCGCGTCGCCGCCATCTGCGACGGCAGCGAGAAGGCGCGCCAGCGCGCGGCGCGGGACAATCCCGGCGTCCGCCTCCTCTCCGACGCCGCCGAGCTGATCGCCTCCCCGGACGTGGACGTGGTCGCGGTCATCACCCCGGTCTGGACCCATTTCGAGCTGGCCCAGGCGGCCCTGGAGGCCGGCAAGCACGTCTTCGTCGAAAAGCCCTTCACCTCCACCGTCGAGCAGGGCCAACGCCTCATCGAGCTGGCCGCGCGCAAGCGCCGCCACATCATGGTGGACCACACCTTCCTCTTCACCGGCGCGGTGCGCAAAATCAGCGAGCTGCTCCGCGACGGCACCCTCGGCCGGCTCTTTTACTACGACTCCACCCGCGTCAACCTCGGCCTGTTCCAGCATGACGTCAACGTCCTCTGGGACCTGGCCCCGCATGACCTCTCGATCATGGCCCACTTGATCGGCCGCCCGCCGCAGGCCGTCGTCGCCACCGGCCAGCACCATCTCAACGGCCATGCCGATGTCGCCTACCTCACCGCCTACTATCCCGACAACGTCATCGCCCACATCAACGTCAACTGGCTCTCGCCCGTCAAGGTCCGCACCACGCTGATCGGCGGCGAAAAGAAAATGGTTGTCTGGAATGACCTCGAAGCCGATGAAAAGGTCAAGGTTTATGACAAGGGCGTGGACGTCGGCAACGGCCAGGGCATCTACCAGCTTCTGGTCAGCTACCGCTCCGGCGACATGTGGGCGCCGCGCGTCGAGCCCAGCGAGGCGCTGACCACCGAACTTAACTACTTCCTCGACTGCCTGGAGCGCGACGAAGCCCCGCACAACGGCGGTGAGGCCGGCCTGGAAGTGGTCCGCATGCTCGCCGCCGCCGATCAGTCCCTCTGCCAGCGCGGCCAGCTCGTCGAACTCTAGCCCGCCGCCACGGCCAACCATGAAACGCCCGGCAAAACCAGCGAAGCGCCCCGCGCCCCCGCGCGCCGCCCAGCGCCTTGGGCGCGCCGGACGCCCCGCCCCCGGCGGGGCTGGGGCCCGCGCCTATCAGCCGAAGCGGGACGCGCGGCGCAGCCGCGCTGGGGCCCGCGCCAATCAATGGCTGGCCATCGCCCCCGACGTCCGCCTCGCCCCCGGCGTCAAGCTCTCCAAGTTCATCAACCTCTACGGCTGCTCCATCGGCGGCAACACCAAGATCGGCGCCTTCGTCGAGGTGCAGAAGAACGCCGCCATCGGCGCCAACTGCAAAATCAGCAGCCATACCTTCGTCTGCGAAGGCGTCACCATCGAGGACGGCGTCTTCGTCGGCCACGGCGTCGTCTTCATCAATGACACCTATCCCCGCGCCGTCAACCCCGGCGGCGAATTGCAAACCGAGGCCGACTGGAAGGTGGAAAAAACCATCGTCAAGGCCGGTGCCTCCATCGGCTCCGGCGCCACCATCCTCGCCAACGTCACCATCGGCGAGCAAGCCATTGTCGGCGCCGGCAGCGTCGTCACCCGCGACGTCCCGCCCCGCGCCATCGTCGCCGGCAACCCCGCCAAGCTGCTGCGCTATCTCGACCCGGCGCGGGACGCCGCGGGAACCGCGCGGTAACCGCCCCATGGGCCAGCTCATCCTCAACGCCGACGATTGGGGCCGCGACGCGGCCACCACATCCTGCATCCGCGACTGCGCGCGCCTCGGAGCGCTTTCCTCCGTCAGCGCGATGGTCTTCATGGCCGGTTCCGAAGAGGCCGCTGCATCCGCCCGGGAAATGAACTTGGACGCGGGACTGCATCTAAACCTCACAACCCCCTTCGACGGCCCGGACGTCCTCGCGGACTTGGCCTCCCGCCAACGCCGCATCGCCGCCTTCCTGCGCGGCAGCCGCTTCGCCCCCGTGGTCTACCACCCCGGCCTAGCGCGCGACTTTGCCTGGGTCGTTCGCGCCCAGCTCGATGAGTTCGAGCGCCTCTACGGCGCTCCGCCCGCGCGCGTGGATGGCCACCACCACATGCACCTCTGCGCCAATGTTCAGTTCGCCGGGCTGCTGCCCGCCGGCGTTGCCGCCCGCCGCAACTTCTCTTTTGCCCCCGGAGAAAAGAGCGCCGCCAACCGCTGGTTCCGCCGCCTCGGCGACCGTTGGCTCGCCCGCCGCCACCCCCTCACCGACTATTTCTTCTCCCTGCCGCCGCTATACCCGGAACGCTTGCGGAACATCGCGGCGCTTGCCGCCGCCGCGTCGGTGGAGGTGGAAACCCATCCGGTCAACCGCGCCGAGTACGCATTCCTGACCGAAGGCGCGGTCTTCGCCCTGCTCGGCCGTCCCGCTGTCCCGCCCGCGACCGTCTCGGCCAGGTCACTTCGCCTCAAGGAAATCGTATGAACCCAACCCACGCCGTGCCATTTGTGGATCTCATCGCTCCCCATCTGGAGATGGAGGAAGAACTCCTGGCCGTCACTCGCGCCGTCCTGCGCGGCGCATCCTTCATCGGCGGCCCGCTGGTGGAGGACTTCGAGCGCGACTTCGCCGCCTACTGCGGCGCATCCCACGCCATCGCCGTCAACAGCGGCACCGACGCCCTGCGCTTCGCCCTCATCGCCGCCGGCGTCGCCCCCGGCGAGGCCGTCCTCACCGTCGCCAACACCTTCATCGCCACCGGCGAGGCCATCAGCCAAACCGGCGCGCGCCCGCTCTTCGTGGACATTGATCCCCGCACCTTCAACCTGGACCCCGAGCTGCTGCGCGACTTTCTCCAGCGCGAGTGCGTTCTCGACCAGCGCCTGCGCCGGACCATCCACCGCCGCACCAATCGTCCCGTCACCGCCATCGTCCCCGTGCATCTGTTCGGTCAATGCGCCGACATGGACCCCATCCTCGAACTCGCCGAGGAATATAACCTAACCGTCGTCGAGGACGCCTGCCAAGCCCACGGCGCCGAAGTCCACTCCGCGCGCGAGGGCCGCTGGCGCAAGGCCGGCTCCATCGGCCGCCTCGCCGCCTTCAGCTTCTATCCCGGCAAGAACCTCGGCGCTTGCGGCGAAGGCGGCGCCGTCACCACCGATGACGACGACCTGGCCCGCCGCGTCCGCATGCTGCGCGACCATGGCCAGTCCAAAAAGTACTACCACGACTTCGAGGGCTACAACGGCCGCCTGGACTCCCTCCAAGCCGGCTTTCTCTCCGCCAAGCTCCGCCGCCTGCCCGCCTGGAACGACGCCCGCCGCCGCCACGCCGCCCGCTACACCGAACTCCTCCGCCCCCTGGCCCCGGCCGTCATCCCGCCCCACGTTCCCGCCTCCAGCCGCCCCGTCTTCCATCTCTATGTCGTCCAGGTCCCGGACCGCGACGGCTTGCAATCAGCCCTCGCCGCCGCCGGCATCGCCACCGGCCTGCATTACCCCGTGCCGCTCCATTTGCAGCGCGCCTACGCCGGCCTCGGCTATCGCCCCGGCGACCTGCCCCGCACCGAGCAGGCCGCCCAGCGCATCTTGTCCCTCCCCATGTTCCCCCAGCTCACCGACGGGCAAATCACCGCCACCGTCGCCGCCATCGCCGCCCATCTCGGCGCGCCGGCCAAGCACGCGCCGGAAACCGCCGCGCCCGAGCGCGCCGTGGCCGCGCGGGTCTGAACACTCCGCGGAGCACGCAATGGCGGCGGCAAATTCAATGGCGGCATCGAACAGAACCCGGGTCCAGGCGCGAGCGGCGATACGCAAGCTGCTTCGCGCGGGCCTCAGCCCGGGGCAGCGGGTCCGCCTCAAGGCCCTCCAGGGCGCGGCGCGCAAACGGGTCGAACCAGCCCTAAGGGCCATCCACGGAACATTCGACCGCGCGGACCTCGTGGCCCACCTCCGCCCCCTCCTGCCGGCGGATTTCGACATCTTGATGGTTCACTCGGCCTACGACCAGATGCTTCCGATGTTCAAGGGGACCCCCCAGGACGTGATAGCGGCACTGCGCGAATTGGCCGGCCCTGAGCGGACAATCGCGATGCCCGCTTTCGTCATGGGCGGGCCTAGCCAAGACGTTGCAGGCTATTTCGCCTCCCGCCCCTTTGACGTCCGGCGGACCCCGTCCGAGGTCGGGATCATCACGGAGGTCTTCCGGAGATCCCCGGGGGTTGAGCGCAGTCTACACCCGACCTGCAGCATCTCCGCGCAGGGCCCGCACGCCGCCCAGATGACCGCCGGCCACTACCACGCCGCCAATGGCATAGGGCCCGGAACGCCGTTCGGCTTCATGACGCGGCATCGAACCGTTATCCTGGGCCTGGGAGTCGAATACTTCCGCTGTCTCACGCACGCCCATACCGCCGCCGCCGAGATGGGCGACGAGTTTCCCGCCACCGGCAACGGCCGCGATGGCCAAACCGTCGAAGTGACGCTCGTGGACCGGGCGGGCGCGCGCCTCCCCTACCGCCTGGGCGTACCCGACCGCAGCGGAAAGACGAAAGCAAGCCTGGACCTAACAGTGCTGTGGTCCCTGCTATCGCGAGAAGAGCTCCGCGAGTGGCGCTTCCACGGGGTGCCCATGTTCATGGTCGCTGACGCGGGCACCCTGACCGCGCGCCTCATCGCCGCCGCCCGCGAGGGCATCACGGTCTACGGGCGGGCGAAGAACTAGCCGCTATGGACGGAACCCCCAATCCCCGCCGCCTGCTGCTCGTCGGCGACACCACCCTGGACCCGCTCGCCGCGGCACTGGCCCAGGCGCCCGGCGGGCCCACGCTCGACGCCGCCGCCGCGCCATACGGCCAGGTCTACCAGATTCTGATGGACCCATCCCATCCCGCGTGGCAGCCGGAACCGGACTACTTGGCTGTGTGGACCTCACCGCAGCTCACGCTCCCCAGCCTCAACGCCGCCCTCAGGTTCCAGAGCGCCGACCCTGAGGCCGTCGTCGCCGAGGCCAAGGAATTCGCCGCCGCCGTTGCCGCAGCCGCACAGCGAGTGCGTTTGACGATCGTTCCCAGCTGGATTCTCCCGGCCCATGAGCGGTGGGTCCAGTCCATGACCTGGCGGCACGGCGGCATCGCGAACCTCCTCGCGCGTGCCAACCTCGCCCTCGCCGACGCATGGGCCGGCCAGCGGAACATCCTGATGCTCGACGCGGCCCACTGGCAGTCGAGCCTTTCCAAGCCCTCGCACGACCCCCGAATGTACGCGGTCGCGAAGGTGATGTACACGCCCGCGATGTTCGGCAAGGCCGCCGCCGAAATCAAGGCCGCGCTCCGCGGCGCGCTCGGCCGGTCCCGAAAAGTCGTGGTCTGCGACCTCGACAACACGCTTTGGGGAGGAATCCTCGGCGAGGACGGCGCAGCTGGGATCCGCCTCCAGGCGCCCGACCCTGTGGGCGAGTGCTTCGTCGCCGCCCAGGAGGCGCTGAAGGCGCTGCGTAACCGCGGCCTGCTCCTGGCCATCTGCTCCAAGAACGACGAGGACCACGCCTTCTCCGTAATTGACGGCCACCCGGGCATGTCCCTTCGCCGCGGCGATTTCGCTGCCTGGCGCATCAATTGGGAGCAGAAGGCCGACAACCTCCGCTCCCTCTCCGCCGAGCTAAACCTCGGCCTCGACTCCTTCGTCTTCCTGGACGATAGCCCCGAGGAACGCGACCAGGTGCGCGCGCTGCTTCCGGACGTCCTCGTCCCCGACTGTCCCGCCTCCCCCGCCGCCATCGCGCCCCTGATCACCGCTCTTGACTGCTTCGAGACCACGACCATCAGCGCCGAGGACGCCCAGCGCACGGCCGCCTACCAGGCCGAACGCGACCGCCGCGCCGCCGCCAGCCCGGGCGCCGACGTCAATAGCTGGCTGGCGTCGCTCGACCTCCGGGTTCGCGCCTCGCCTCTAGACCCCTCCTCGCTCCCGCGCGCCGCCCAGCTCCTAAACAAGACCAATCAATTCAATCTGACCCTGCGTCGGGCCGAGGAAAACGCGTTCGCCGCGTGGGCGAGCCGCCCCGGGAACTCGGTCTACGTGTTTCACATCGCCGACCGGTTCGGTGACTTCGGCCTGGCCGCCCTGGCCAGCCTCTCCGCGGAGAATGGCGGGGTCAGAATCACCGATTTCGTCATGAGCTGCCGCGTTATGGGTAAGTGCGTGGAGGAGGCCATCCTCGCCTACATCGTCGAGCGTGCCCGGGAGCTCGGCCCTGGGCCCATTGTCGCCCCCGCCACCGAGGGACCGCGAAACGAACCCGCCCGGCGCTTCTTCGCCGGTAAATACAGCGGCGCGGGCGCTGCCCTCAGCCTCGCGCGCATCTCCCGCCCTGAGTTCATCACAGTCGAAGCCACCGCGCCTGCCCTGGTACCGGCCTTATGACCGACGACCTCGCCCATTTCCTCGAATCCCTGCGCCCGGGCCTCGGCGACCCCAAAGTCGGGGATTTCTTCGCCCAAGGCGTGCTCGACTCGCTTGGCCTAATCACCCTCGTCTCCTCCCTCGAGGAGCGCTACCAGATTTTTATAGACGTCGCCGACATCGTCCCGGACAATTTTCGCAACCTCGCCGCCATCCGCGCACTCCTAGCGCGATGCGGTGCCACCGTCCCCGAAGGCGGCCCCAGGACGATCCCTAGATGACCCGCCCCGCGGAAACCAACGGCCACCGCGCGGCCGCGGCCACCGCGGGCGGCCCCGGCCACGCGGCGGCGCTGACGGAGCAGGGGCAAACCCGCGCCGGCGAAGCGGCGCCCCCGGAGGCGTCCACGCCCGCCACGGACCGGAGGGTCGAGCCGTGCGAGGCGGAGATCGCGGCGGCGGGCCAGCGGATCGAGCCGCGCCAAGCGGAGGTCGCGACTTCGGGCCGCTGGCAAATTGTCCCGGCCCTAGCGTCCGGGGACACGGCGGTGTTCCTGCGCGGGCGCTGGCTGCGCACGGCCGTGATCCGCGACGAAGACTTCGCCCCGGCCGGTCTGGCCGATCCCGAGCCCTGGGTCGCCGCGCTGCGCCGGCGGCGAGTCGGCAGCCGCCGTGCCGACCTGTTCGCATTTTCGCAGCGCCTGCCGGACACCCAGCCCCGATTCCCCTACCCGTTCGAGTCCGTCAGCGTCGCCGCCCTGAAGTTGGAGACGTCCGACGCCTGGTGGGCGGCGCTGCCCCAGGAAACGCGCAAGAATGTCCGCCGCGCCGAGCGCCGCGGCGTTGAGCTCCGCGTCCAGCGGTTGGACGACGAGTTAATCCGCGGCATCAAGGCCGTGAACGACGAATGCCCCGTGGTGCAGGGTAAGAAGTCGCGCTTTTTCGGCCGCGGGATCGAAGAAGTTTGGAAGGACCACATCAGTTTCGCTGACCGCAGTTGGTACGTCTGCGCTTACCACGCCGGCGAACTGATCGGCTACATGAAGATCGTCCATTGCGGCACATTCGCTTCCGTATTGACCACCCTGACGCGCCCCAGCCACGCTGACAAGCGCCCCGCCAACGCCATTCTGGCCCGAGTCGTACGCCTTTGCGCGGACGAAAAGATTCCGCACCTTGTCTACGGCCAGCTCAATTACGGCAACAAGCGCGAGGGCTCGCTACGCGAATTTAAGCTGCGCAACGGCTTCTCGGAAATCCTGATCCCGCGCTATTATGTTCCCCTGACCCTGCGCGGGCGGCTGGCCCTGCGCCTGGGTTTGCACAAGGGGCTTCTGGGAATTCTCCCGCCCTGGGCGGTCAGACTCGCCCTGCGCGGACGAGGCCTGATGCGCCGATCGAGGCCAGCCAGCCCGCCGCGGACCGCGCCCGCGGTCGCAGGGACGACCGACAGCGAGAGCCGCGGTTCGTAGCCCAAAATAGTTTACGCCGGTGTAGCTCAATGGGCAGAGCGACCGAATCGTTTTCGGGAGACGGGGCGTTCGAACCCCCCCGCCGGCTCCAACGTTCCTCCCCGCGCAGCCCGGCCGCGCCGCACGCCCCGCGCTAACCGCGGGACGGCCCGGCCGCCCGGGGCGGCAAAAGCCCCCGTCGCGCGCCCGGCTCAAGCCCAAAAGCCATGCCCGGAATTTTTGGCCTCATCACCAACCGCCCCGCCGCCGCCGCCCGCGCCGAGGTTGAAGCCATGTGCCGCGTGCTGGTGCATGAGCAGTTCTACCGCTCCGGCCTCTGGGTAGATGCCGGCCTCGGCGTTTATGCCGGCTGGGTCGCCCGCGAGGGCTCCTTCGCCGACGGCATGCCGCTGCGCAACGAAACCGGCGACGTCACCCTACTCGTCGGCGGCGAGGAATATCCCGAGCCCGGCCTCCGCGCCGAACTTCGCCGCCGCGGCCACGCCGTCTCCGGCGACGGCCCGGATTACCTCGTCCACCGTATCGAGGAAGAGCCCGATTTTCCCCGCCGGCTCAATGGCCGCCTCCACGGCCTGGCCGTGGACCGCCGCACCCAAACCACCCTCCTCTTCAACGACCGCTTCGGCCTCCAGCCGGTCTATTTCCATCAAGCCAAGGACGGCTTCTATTTCGCCTGCGAGGCTAAGGCCATCCTCGCCGTCCGCCCCGAACTGCGCGCCTTCGATCCCCGCGCCCTCGGGGAATTCATCTCCTGCGGCTGCGCGCTCGAGGGCCGGACATTGTTCCCCGGCATCAACGCCCTTCCCCCCGGCTCGGCTTGGCGCTTCCGCGCCGGCAAATTGATCGAAAAGGGCAGCTATTTCCAGCCGCGGGAATGGGAGGAGCAGGAGCCGTTGGGCGAGGAGGAATATTACCGCCAGCTCCGTGACGCCTTTGCCGCCGCCCTGCCCAACTATTTTCAAGGCCCGGAAAAAATCGGCGTCTCCCTCACCGGCGGCTGGGATACCCGCGTCATCATGGCCCAGGCCTGTACGGCGCACGCTGGGCAACCGCCGCTCGCAGCCCCCGGCACATTGCCCTGCTACACCTACGGCTCCGCCTATCGCGACAACCAGGACGTCAAACTAGCCCGCCGCGTGGCTGCGATCTGCGGCCAATCCCACCAGGTCATCCCGGTGGATGACACGTTTCTTTCCCACTTTCGCCATTACGCCGAACGGACGATGTATTTGACCGAAGGCGGCGTGGACACTCGCCGCGTGCCGGACCTCTACGTCAGCGAGCAGGCCTGCCGCATCGCCCCGGTCCGCATGGTCGGCACCTATGGCAGCGAAATCATCAATCGCGCTGTCATGTTCAAGCCGCACGCGCCGGAGCCGGGCGTATTCGCCCCGGAAGCCATGGCCCACGTCGCGGCGGCGGTCGAAACCTACCGCCGTGCCCGCGAAGGCAACGCCGCCGGCTTCGTCGCCTTTCGCCAATCGCCCTGGCACCATTATGGCGTGTTGGGGCTGGAACAAACCCAGTTGGCCATCCGCTCGCCGTTTTTGGACAATGTGGTGGCGCAAATCGCATTCCGCGCGCCGGACTCAGACTTCGACCCCCGCCCCCGCCTCGCCGCAGACGCCAGCCCGGCATTGGCGCGCCTCCGCACCGACCGCGGCATCGGCGGCCAAGGCTTCTTCGCCGCAATCCAGCGCGCCTACCTCGAGTTCACGTTCAAAGCCGAATACGCCTACGACTACGGCATGCCGCAATGGGTCGCCGCGGCCGATCGCTTCCTCGCCCCCCTGCATCTCGAGCGCCTTTGGCTCGGCCGCCACAAGGTCTATCATTTCCGCATCTGGTTCCGTACCGTGCTGGCCGACTACGTGCGTGAGATCCTCCTCGATCCCCGCTCCCTCGCCCGCCCCTACCTCCGCCGCGCCGCTGTCGAGCAAATCGTCCGCCGCCACGTAAAGGGCGACCGCAATTACACCGACGAAATCCATCGCCTCTTGTCCCTCGAGCTGCTGCACCGTGCCCTCGTGGACGCGGATGCGCCCGCCTTTCCCGCCGGCGCCGGCCTCGCCGCCGCCCAGTCCGCCCGGCAGCCCACCAACTCCCGGGCCTAGCCCCGGCGCCGGGGCCCGCCGCCCGGCCCCAGCGCCCGCAAATGACTCCCGACCTCGCCCTCCTGCTCTGCGCCATCGGCGTCGCCGGGCTTTTTTACCTCGACCGCGGCGATGCCCAGGGCGTGACGCGGGCGCTCTGGCTGCCCACGCTCTGGCTCATGGACATCGGTTCCCGTCCGGTCTCTGTCTGGCTCGGCGTCGGCCCGGCCAATCCGACGCCGCAGCAGATCATGGAGGGCAATCCCTTGGACGCCGCTGTCTTCGGCGCCCTCCTGGCCGCCGGCCTAGCCGTGCTCTGGCGCCGCCGCGAACAGGTCAAGCCCATCCTCAAGCTCGCCTGGCCCATCCTGCTCTACTTCGCCTATTGCGGTATGAGCACCCTGTGGTCCGCCTACACCGAAGTTTCCGCCAAGCGCTGGGTCAAATCTTGGGGCGACCTGGCCATGGTCCTCATTGTCGCCACAGAACCGAATATTAGCGCCGGCCTGCGCCGCTTATTCGCCCGCGTAGGCTTCGTCCTCCTGCCCGCCTCGGTGATGCTGATCAAGTATTTTCCCAACCTCGGTCGCGTCCACAACCCGCATACCGGCCTCGAAATGAACACCGGCGTTACCACGAACAAGAACGTGCTCGGGGTGATCGCGTTCGTCCTGGCGCTCGGCATCTTCTGGCGCCTCCTGGCGTTATTCCGCGATAAGACCGCGCCAGGCCGCCGGCGCCGACTCATCGCCTGGACGGCGGCGGTAGGCTTCGCGGTCTGGGTGTTGGCGCTCTCCCATTCCGACACCTCCATCGCCGCCGCATTCCTGGGCGCCGTCCTCCTCCTGCTGATTTCCCTGCCCGCCTTCCGCAAACCCGCCGCGCTCCACGCCCTGGTTCTGGCCGCACTGCTCGCAGGCGCCACAACCTACTGGCTGGGCGGCGAGCGGGGCGTGACGCATGCGATGGGCCGCAAGTCGAACCTCACCGGCAGGACCGTGATCTGGGGCGCGGTGCTGCACGTCGCCGCCGACCATCCTATATTCGGCGCCGGCTTTGAGAGCTTCTGGCTGGGAACCAACACCTACCGCGTCTGGGCCCTCTTACCCCGAGGCGTTTGGGTCAACGAATCCCATGACGGCTACATCGAGGTCTACGCCCAGTTGGGCTTGGTCGGCGCCGCGCTCATCGCCCTATTGTTGCTCGGCGCTTACCGCCGTGCCGCCGCCGCCTTCGCCCGCGATCCGGCGCTCGGCGCCCTGATGCCCGCCGCGGTCGTCGCGGTCGCGGTCTACAACATCACCGAGGCCGGCTTTCGCATGCTGGACCCGGCTTGGATCTTCCTCCTCCTGTCCTTCGCCTGCGCCGCCGGCATTCTTGCCAGACCGCAGCTCGCGTCTGACGCCGGCGCAGAAGGAGCCGGCCCGGCCGGAGATGGCGCATGGGCCGGGGCAGTGAGCACAGGCCCAGCCCGCCGTGGCCTCGGCGTCGGCGGCGGGCGCCCGCAACAATGGAACCTCCGTGGGGCCGTTTGACGCCGAGGGCAGCTTCCGGCAGGCAACCGCGCTCGCAGCCGGCCTCCGCCGCGCCGCCGTCCGTGGCGCCGGCGCAACCGTCTTTGCCGCCGGCATTTCCTTCGCCGTTCAGCTCGGCGCCATGGTCGTCCTGGCCCGCGTGCTCACGCCCGCCGATTTCGGCGTCGTCGCCATGGTCACCACGTTCAGCCTGCTATTGGAGAGCTTCGGCATGGCCGGATTCACCGAAGCCATCCTTCAGCGCGAAGGCATCACCCATGGCCTGGTCAGCAACCTGTTCTGGATCAACGTCGCCGGGGCCCTGCTCCTCGCGGCCGCCCTCGCGGGAACCGGGGGCCTGCTCGCCGGCTTCTACCACGACGCCCTGGTCCGCGGCGTCGCCGAGGCCATGGCCGGAGTCATCGTCATCAATAGCCTGGCCACAGTTCCCATGGCCCTCCTCCAGCGCGGCATGCGCTTCGGCACCGCCTCATCCGTCTCCGTGGCAGCGCGCATCGCTCAGGTCGCCGCCTCGATCGCCCTGGCTCTCGCCGGCTGGGGCTTCTGGGCGCTGGTTGCGGGCTATTTTGCCAGCCGCGTGACGCGGGCCGCCGGTGCGCTCGCGACCTCCCGTTGGCTGCCGAAATGGCCAGGGCGCTCGAAGGGCACCGGCGAAAGCCTGGCTTTCGGCCTGAAGATCTACGCCCGCTACGCCATGGGATACGGGATCAACAACACCGACAACCTGCTCGTCGGCTGGCGGTTCAGCGCCTCGGCACTAGGCTTTTACAAAAAAGCCTACGACATCTTCGTCCTGCCGGCGAACCAGTTGACCGCCCCAGTCTGGTCCGTCGTCATCACCACGCTCAGCCGCGTCCGCCAGGACATGGCCCAGTACCGCCGCTATCTGCTGGGCGCCATTGGCGTCGTCGCCTTCGCCGGCATGGGCATCGGCGCGGACTTCACTCTGGTCGGCCGCGATTTGGTTCGGTTTTTGTTGGGCCCACAATGGGGCGAGGCGGGCCGCATCTTCCAGCTCTTCGGCCCCGGCATTGGCGTCATGCTGCTCTATGCCGCCACCGGCTGGATTCACGTCTCCATCGGCCGCCCCGCTCGCTGGCTCCGTTGGGGTGTGGTGGAGCTGCTCTTGACGACCGGGCTCTTCGTCGCCGCGCTTCCCTTCGGTCCCCGCGGTGTCGCCGCCGCCTGGACCATCGCCTATTTCGTCCTGGCCATCCCCGGCTTCTGGTATGCCGGCAAGCCGATCAATTTGGGCGCAGGCACAGTTCTTTCAGCGGTCTGGCGCTATTTCGCCGCCTCAGGCATCGCGTTCGGCGCCGCATATTTCGTCGTGACACGCTTCGCATTATCCGCCGCCACTCCCGGCGCATTCGGCGCGCTGGAGCGGGCGGTGTGGGGCACGGCGCTCTTCGCCGCGCTCTACGCGGCGGCGGTGATCGCGTTGCACCGCGGGTTGGCGCCGTTCCGCCAGCTCGGTGGGCTGCTCCGCGAGCTTGCGCCCCGACCCGCCACGCTTGCCCTGTCGCCCTGCGGAGCCCCCGACGCCGCAGCAGCCCCGAACATCATCCGTCCACGCAGCGACTGACCAAGGACGCGCGATGGATATAACCGTGTTGGTCTGCACCCATAACCGCTGCGCGCTGCTCCGACAGGCGATCGAGAGCATCGCCGGGTCGCAAATGCCGCAAGGCGTCGCCTGGGAGATCCTCGTCGTGGACAACAACTCCTCCGACGGCACCAAGCAGGTCGTCGCAGAAGTCAGCGCCGCCCACCCCAGCCGCCTGCGATATCTGTTCGAGCCGCTTCAGGGCAAGTCGGTGGCCCTCAACGCCGGCATTCGCGCCGCCTGCGGAGACATCATCGCCTTCACGGACGACGACGTCACCGTAGCCCCGGACTGGCTGGCCCGCCTCACCGCGAACCTCCTCGCTGGCGAATGGGCCGGCGCCGCGGGGCGGGTGGTCCCGGCGTGGCAGGGTCCGAAACCGAAATGGCTCCCCGACTTCGGGGGCTGGGACGGAGTCTCGGTGCAATTCGATCCCGGCGGCGCTGCGGGCGAGCTCAAGATTCCACCGATCGGCGCCAACATGGCGTATCGCAAGGGGGTGTTCGCAGCCTGCGGTGGTTTCAACCCTGGCCTCGGGCCAATAGCCGGGCGGCTCTCGTTCGCGGTCGAGGACACCGAACTCGGCCTGAGGGTTCTCGCCGCCGGGCACCGCCTGCGCTACGAGCCGGGGGCGATCGTGCACCACCCCGTCGCCCCGCACCGCGCGCGCAGGGCGTTCGTATTGAAGTGGTTCTTCGCCAAGGGCAGGTCCGACGCGCTGCTAGGTCGCCCGCACGAAAACCCATGCCTAGCGGGCGTACCGCTGCGCCTATTTGGCCGCACATTCGCTTGCACGGTGCGCTGTTTGTTGTCCCCGAGCAGCAGGAGCAGGATGCGCTGGGCCGCCTTCACCGCCTCGATTGCTGGAGCGATCGTCGGCTCGTGGGAACTCGCCCGCCGCCCGCACCGCGGCGCTGCGAATACCCGCGGAGATTCACGCTCCCGAACCGATGCCCTGCCGCCGCCCAACCCCGGCGGCGCGGCGACCGGGGGGCCGGGCAAAGGACGGCGGTAACCCCATGCCGAGCCCGATCCGGAAATTGAGGGACCGGATCCAGCCACCGGCGCCGGTTTTCCGTCTGCCGCACCCGCGGAAACCGCGTTTCCAATGTCCGATCTGTGCCTATCACGGCCCCTTCGCCGATTTCGGGCATTTCGAGAAACACCGCGCAGTCTTCAGCCACGTGGACGTCCTCGGCCCGGACGACTTTCCGGAAATTCGCCAGCCGCTCGTCCACGAGGGCCGCGCCCGCTGGCCCACCGCCGATTGCCCGCTGCGCACACCAATGCCAGGGACCAGGCACCCCAATTACGTCCCCGTTTGCCACGCATGACCCCCGCCGCCCCAGCTGCACCCCACGCCGCCGCCCGCCCCGCGCCCGACGCGCCAGGCGCCGCCCAGCGGCCTGTGGACCCATCCGTCGCGCTCCTCACCGGCGGATTTGACAAGCCCTACACCTACGGCCTGGCAACGGCATTGGCCGCGGCGGGAGTCCCAGTCGAAATCATCGGCGGCGGCCGCCTCGATTGCCCCGAATACCACTCCAATCCCCGCATCCGGTTCCTCAACCTCAGAGGCGACCAAACCGCCCGCGCCAGCGCCGCAACCAAAATCCGCCGCGTCCTGCGCTACTACGCCCGGCTACTGCGCTACGCGGCGACCGCCCAGCCGAAAATCTTCCACATCCTCTGGAACAACAAGTTCCAAGCCCTCGATCGCACGCTGCTGATGGTGGGTTACAAAACGCTGGGGAAAAAACTCGTCGTCACGGCCCACAACATCAACCAAGCCGCCCGCGACGGCCATGATTCCGCCTGGAACCGTCTGACGCTCGGCATCCAATACCGCCTGGCTGATCGCGTCTTTGTCCACACCGAGGGCATGAAGGCAAGGCTCTGCCGGCAATTCGGCGTCCGCCCCGCCAAAGTCGCCGTCATTCCCTTCGGGATCAACAACGACGCGCCGATCACCGCCCTGACCCGCGAGGAAGCCCGCGCCAAGCTCGGCCTCGGCCCGGACAACCGCGCCCTTCTTTTTTTCGGCAACATCCGCCCCTACAAGGGCCTGGAAAACCTGACCCGCGCCTTCGCCCTGCTCGCTCCCCGCGATCCCCGTTTGCGCCTGCTCATCGCCGGCGCGCCCCATTTCGGCGATGAGCAATATTTGCAGGAGATCCAATCCGAGATCCAACGCTCCAGATTCGCCGAACGCATTTTGGCCCGCTTCGAGTTCATCCCCGACGCTGAAACCGAAATCTACCTCAAGGCCGCGGATTTGATGGTCTTGCCCTACAACGACATTTCTTGGAGCGGCGTTTTGATCCTCGGCTACACCTTTGGCCTACCCGCGGTTGCGACCGACGTGGGCGCGCTGCGCGAAGAGATTCTGGAAGGCGAGACCGGGTTCGTCTGCCCACCCCGCGATCCCAGCGCCCTAGCCGCCGCCGTTGAGCGCGCGTTCGAGCAACAGCCCGGCGAAAGCGCCCCGGGCCCCGGCCTCTGGGACCGCAATCAGATCCAATCCTGGGCGGAACAGCGGTACGGCTGGCCCGGCGTCGCCCTAGCCGTGCAGCGCCAGTACGAACTGCTGGCGCCCCGCCCCTAGCCCCGGTGCACAGCCGCTATTGCACTGCCGCCGTCAGGCCCGTGGGCGCTGCCGGCGGCTGGCCGTAGCAGCTCCCGGCATTGAAAACCTTCACGTACAGCCCAGACTGGTCCTGCGGATAATTCTGATCATTCTGGCTGTTCTCATAACAAAGCTGCGCCGGGATTGCATAAGCGTGGCCATTGGCCGACGCGTCCGTCCCGCCGGTGACATCGGGCCCGATCGCCGGCCAAGGCGGCGTCCCCCAGGGCGTAATCCACCAAGCGGGTTTCGCAGACAGGAAGAAAGACGCCGGCAAGGTCTCCGTGGTCGGGACCGGGTTCGCCAGCGTGCTCAGGCTGCTCGGCACCTCCAGCGGATTCCATTCCGCCGCGTTGTTCACCACGTCGTAATTGCCCCACCGGAACAGCGTCGAAACCGTCAGGGGGTCGTTAACGAGCCAACCCGCCCAGTTGCTCCAGCCCAGGTTGTAGACCTCGAAGGAGAGGTCCTGGTTGCTGCCCCCCGGAGCGGCGATCTGGTAGGTCGTCGTCATCCCCGAGTCGCCTAGAACGTTGCCCACCACGTTCATAAAACGGTGATAGGAGTCGATCGTGAGCGCGACCGTGTCATTCGTGCGGCTGGGATCGGGCGGGTCAAAGCCGTAGAGCCGGTTCCGGAACAACGTCCACAGGTCCCCGGTGCCGTGGATGTCGTCGGCGTTGAGACCGTCGCCAACGTTGCCCTCGAAAAGATCCAGCTCATCGCCGGCGGAGTGCGGCTCGTAGGCCGGCATCATCCAGTTTGACGACGCGGTATAGTAGTCATCGAGGGCGTAGTTGTAAGCGGCCACCGTCCCATCGTCGGAGCCGTCAACGACCACGGCGCCCACGATGTGCTGGAAGATATTGTTCGCGACCAGGTCGTCGGACGCCATCGCCTCGCTGAAACCGTAGCTCTCCGTCGCGGCGTTCGGCGTTCCGTAAAAATAGGAGCTCTGGACTGTGCAGTGAGCGGACTCGTAGACCAGCACGTGCGCCATGCCCCCGTCCTCGTAGCTGCGGATCCCGCTGATCCAATCGCCATAGCCGCTTCGAACTACGATCGCGCTCCCGTTGCTATTGCTGTTGTCCATCGCGAGGTCTTCCACACCATCGCCGGTCACCGAAGGGCTGGACCACCAAGCCTGCGGCGACTGGGAGGAGCTCCAGTTGGGCATGTAAATGCCCGGCGAAATCGTCACCGTGCTCCCGCTCACCGCCGTCGCCAGCACCAGCTGCTCCTGGCTGCGTCCGGAGCGGTAATTGTTGGTGGGGTTGTCGTCCTCGGCAACGCCGTTGGTGTCGTTGACCCAAAGCCCGCCATTGTCGGTGTTGGAATCGTTCAACTGATCCAGAATCAGCAAGGTCTGGCCCGGCACGATGCCCGATGTGTTGTCCAACGTGATCTGCGTCGTCCCCGGTGCATAGCCCGCCGTCCAGTTCGCCTGGGTATAGTTGCCGCCCGATGGTGTAGACGCGGCCCAAGTATTCGAACCGTTCTCGACGCAAATATCGGCGCCCAGCCCGTTACAGGGCGCGTCGCCGTAGAAATAAAGGAACGTCTGGTCGGCGCCCGCCCCGCGCAGCGTGACATTGCTGCGGTTGGCGAAATCAATGCCGCTGGAGAAATAAAAATTGCCCGGCTGCAAGTACACGACCTCGCCCGCGGGACAGCTGGCGATGGCGGCGTTGACGTCCGTCGGCGCCACCGGCGCCGAAGATGAGCCCTCCGGCGCGATCGAGGCGCAAACGGTGGTCCGCACCGGAATCCCTCCCGGCACGCCCGCCTGCGACCAGTCAATCGCCCGGCTGGGCGCGATGATGCCCGTCCAGGGCGGCGTCTGCGCCAGCGCCCGCACGGGGGCGCCCGCGGCCAGCGCGAAGGCGGCCGCAAACAACAATCCGAACGCTCGCAAAAGACGGTGCCTCATCAGTTTCTTCTCCCCTCTCGAACCGCGGCGCAATCCGGCCCCCAACTCCCCCTGCCGGTGCGCATTTCTTCCAAGCGGCGCGGATTCGGCCCCCTCGCTTCCGGGGCCTAGGGCGCAAACTGATTGGGAATACTTTACCAACATGAGTCCCCCCTATAGCCAGAGGATTGCACTACGCCGCAAAAAAAATCGCCTGGTTTCTCGTCGAGTCGTGGGCCCGCTGCCCCAGACTGGCTCCGCTCTGTCCCACCGGACAGCCCCTTGCCCGCTGGAACAGCCCAAATGGGGTAACAACATGGGGCCTCTCACCCAATTTCGACCGTCGCCCTAGCCGGTCCAATCCCCGCCGCGGCCCGCGTCCCACGCCCCGGCCCAAAACCCAGCCCAAAACCCGGCCCCAGCCCAAACGCGGTCGCAGGCTATGGGACGCCCGCCCTAATTCCGTTTTGGCACCCAAATTGCGTGAATCCAGCCCATCGTGCCGGACCAACCCGCGCCTGACCCGCCGCTGATGCCCATGGCAATCACCAGGAATCAGATGTCACTCGCCTCCAGCGGGGTTGGCCCAAAAGACCACGCCACGACCAAATTGCCCCGCTATGTCCTCATCACTCCGGCGCGGAATGAGGCGGCCTTTATCGGCAAGACCCTGGATTCCATGGCCCGCCAGACCGTCCCGCCGCTGAAATGGGTCATCGTGGATGACGCCTCGACCGACGACACCGCCGCCATCGTGGAACGCTATCTCCCCGCCCATCCCTGGATCGAGCTGGTCCAGCGCCCGCCGCGCAAGGAGCGCCATTTCGCCGCCAAGGTGCAGGCGTTCAACGCCGGCCTGGAGCGCATGGCCGGCCTCGATTACGACATCCTCGGCAATCTCGACGCCGACACCTCCTTCGGCCCGGATCACTTCGAGTTCCTCCTCGCCCGCTTCCAGGCGGATCCCACGCTCGGCGTCGCCGGCACGCCCTTCTGCGAGGACGGCGGCTACCGCTCCGACCGCGACACCTTCGCCGGCCAGGCCCATGTCTCCGGCGCCTGCCAAATGTTTCGCCGTGAATGTTGGGCCGATATTGGCGGCTATCTGGCCATCCCCGGCGGCGGTATTGACTGGTCGGCCGTCACCACCGCCCGCATGAAGGGCTGGACGACGCGCTGCTTCAGTGAGCGCACGTTCCACCATCACCGCAAGATCGGCACCGCCGGCCGCGGCCCGCTCGCCGCCGCCTTCGCCTATGGCGCCAAGGACTACCGCCTCGGCGGCCATCCCCTCTGGGAGGCGTTCCGCGTCGCGTATCGCATGACCCGGCGGCCCTATTTGCTCGACGGCGGCGCCGTCGGCGCCGGCTACCTCTGGGCCTGGCTGCGCCGCGAGCCCCGCCCCGTCTCCGCCGAACTCGTCCGCTTCCACCGCGGCGAGCAAATGGCCAAGCTGCGCGCCCTGCTGCGCCTCCCCGCCCGCGGAGGCCCCGAGGCGCCGCGCCGGACCGCGCCAGCGCCCCCGCCAACCGCGGTTGCGGAAGTCAGACCCGCGGCCGCTGCCGCGGCGACACCCGCGGCCGCCGGCGCGGCAACGAAGGAACCGAAATGACCGAGCCCATCACGACATCCTTGCGCCACGCCGCGCCGGCTGCCCCCGCGCGATCCCCCGGCGGGCGATCCGCCGCGGATACCACCGTTCCGCCCGAGATCCGCGCCGCCCTGGACCGCCTCATCGCCTGGCTCCGCGCCCACGACTACGCCGCCTACGACACCTTCGACGGCCTCAGCGCCTGGTACCTGCGCCCCTTCACCTTGGAGCGCAAGCTGCCGCGCCAAATGTTGCAGCAGGCCGTCCGCCGCTTCCCCCTCAACATCCGCCCCATCCTCGGCATCCCCAAGCGCCGCTCCACCAAGGGCCAGGCCTTCATCGCCCGCGGCTACCTCCGCCTCGCCGCCGCCGCCCGCGAAGCCGCGGAACGGGAAGCTTGGCAATCCGAGGCCCGCACCGCCCTGGACTGGCTGCTTGACCATGCCTCCCCCGGCTACTCCGGCCTCTGCTGGGGCAATCACTTCGACTATCAGTCCCGCGGATTTTATTTGCCCAAGGGCGCGCCCACCGTCGTCTGGACCTCGCTCATCGGCCTGGCCTTCCTCGACGGCTACCGCCAGCTCGGCGACCGCCGTTACCTCGACGCCACGGTCAGCGCCTGCCGCCACATCCAGCGCGATCTGGCCCAGCACCGCCATGGCGAGGCGGTCTGCATCAATTACATCGTCGGCGTGGAATGCCAGGTGCATAACGCCAACGTCCTCGGCGCCGCCCTGCTCGCCGAAACCTATCGCGAAACCGGCGAGGAGGCCCTCCGCGATCTCGCCCGCCGCGCCGCCATGTATACCGCCGAGCGCCAGCTCCCCGACGGCGCCTGGTATTACGGCGAATCGGAAATCGTCCACTGGATTGACAACTTCCACACCGCCTACGTTCTGGATTCCCTGCGCCATTACGCCGACGCCGCCGGCGACGCCACGTTCAATCCCCAGCTCGAGCGCGGCTACGCCTATTGGAAGGAAACGTTTTTCCTGCCCGACGGAACGCCGCGTTATTACCACAACAAGACTCTGCCCCTGGACATCCAATGCGCCTCGCAAGCGATTGACACGCTGGTCTATTTCTCCGACCGCGACCCCGGCGCGCTGGATCTCGCCCTCCGCGTCGCCCGCTGGACCATCGCCAATATGCAGGACCGCTCCGGCTACTTCTACTACCGCCGGTATTCCCGCCGCATCGTGAATCGCACCCCCACGCTCCACTGGGGTCAGGCGACCATGGTCTCCGCCCTCGCCGCCCTGTACCTAGCTCTAGAAAAAACCGGCCCGGCCAGACCCTGAACCAACATCTCGGAAAATCGGCGCCGCCGTTTCCTCGGCCAACCTTCCTCGTCCCCGCACGGCGGCCCAATGCCTTCCCGCTGTCTGCAACATCTTGCAGCGCCTCGCCGCACTTTGCCGTTGCCCATCCACCGCCAACCCCGCCCCGGCCAAGCCTTGGCCATTTGGCCCTTTATGTGCTTCCCAAAGCCCCAGATTAGAAATCGCTTGCCCATGCCACCCCTTGGCCGCGCCCAGGGGCGAACCATAGGGGGCGCTTTGCCTTGGCGGTCGCGGCGCATGCAGCAGAACGGAAACAATTCGGGCGAAAAGGCGCCGGTGTCCCCGCGGTCGCTTGCGTTTCCGCCCGCCCGCCCCATCGTTATGAAATTCGGCGGCACTTCGGTCGCCGACGCCGCCTGTCTTCGCCGCGTGGTCGCCATCATCAATGGCGCGGTGGACGCGGCGACTTTGATCGTCGTCGTTTCCGCTCTCGCCGGCGTCACCGACCAACTGGTCGCCTGCGCCGCCGCTGCCGGCGGCGGCCAAACCGCGTCCGCCTTGAAAACTCTGCACGCGTTGCGCGCCCGGCATGAGGCCGTCGCCGCCGAGCTTTTGCCCGCCGCGCCCTGCCGTGCCTATTCCGCCCACATCGCCGCACTCTTCGCCGGCGCCGCGGAGATCTGCCGCCAAGCCGCCGGTGGCCATCCGCTGTCCGCCGCCGACGCGGCGGAAATCACCGGCCTGGGCGAGCGCCTCGCCGCCCCGTTGCTGGCCTCGGCGCTGGCCGCCGCCGGCCGCCGCAGCCAGGCCATCGCCGCCACCGAACTGATCAGCCTGGACCCCGAAGGCGAGCCCAACATGGCGCTAACCACCGCCCGCTGCCGCGCCCGCCTCCGCCCGCTGCTCCAGCGCGGCGTCTTGCCCGTGGTCACCGGCTTCATCTGCCGCCGCCACGACGCCGCCCCCGCCACCTTGGGCCGCGGCGGTTCGGATTATTCCGCCACCCTCGTCGCCGCCTGCATGCACGCCCGCGAAGCCGTCATCTGGACCGACGTGGATGGCGTCCACGACGCCGACCCCCGCCTGGTCCCCGCCGCCCAGGTCCTGCCCGCGTTGTCCTATCAGGACGCCGCCCTCCTGGCCCGGGCCGGCGCCAAGGTCCTGCACCCGCAATGTCTGGCGCCGGCCCGCGCCGCCGGCATTCCGCTCTCCATTCGCAACACCTTTCGCCCCGAGCGCCCGGGCACCCAAGTCACCGCCGGCGCCACGTCGCCCCACCTCGGCGCGGCAACGCGGCCATTGGGCCTGGCCGCGCGTTCCAACCTGGCCCTCGTGGCCTATCGCGATCCCACTGGAGAAGCGCGCTCCCAGCTCCAGGCGCGGGCCTGGCCCGCCCTGGCCGATGACGCCGTCGCCTTTCGCTTCCTCCCGCGGGATGGCATCCTCCAAATCGCCGTGCCGGATGCGCAGGCCGCGGCGGTTCTCGCCGTTTGGCGCTGGGCGCTGCGCCTGCCGGCCGGCGATCCGCGCTTGCGCCTGGTCCCTGGCGTGGCGTTGGTCGCCGGGGTCGGCGGCGCCGCCGGCGAGGAAATTCATGCCCGCGCCACCGCCGCCCTCCGGGATGCGGGCGTCGCCTGTCTCGCCTCCGCCATCTCCCCCGCGCCGGAGGGCGTCGCGGTCGCCGTATTCCAATCGGACCTGCCCGCCGCCATGACCGCCTTGCACCGCGGCTTGCTGCCGCCGGTCCAGCACCCGCCGGAGGACTTGGGCGCGCCGGCCCCCGCCGCCGCCGGCGGCGGCGCGGAAACCGCCCACCACCGGATCCCGGCCTCGCCCGTGGCCGGAGACAATCGGAGAGAAGCATGAAGATCAGCATCTTCGGCCTCGGCTATGTCGGCGTCGTCTCCGCCGGCTGCTTGTCCCATGACGGTCATGAAGTCGTCGGCGTGGATCCCGTCCCCACCAAGGTGGACCTCATCAATCGCGGGCAGTCCCCGATCATCGAGGCGGAGATCGGCCCCATCCTCTCCGCCGCCGCCTCCGCCGGCCGCCTCCGCGCCACCGCTGACGCCGGCACCGCCATCGCCGCCACCGATCTGTCCCTGGTCTGCGTCGGCACCCCCAGCCAGCCCAACGGCAACCTCGACCTGCGCTACGTCCGCCATGCCTGCGAGGAGATCGGCGCCGCCCTCAAAGCCAAATCTGCCCGCCATACCGTGGTCATCCGCAGCACCGTCCTGCCCGGCACCATGCGGGAGATCGTCGTCCCCATGCTCGAGGAGTTCTCCGGCAAGCGCGCCGGCGCGGACTTCGGCGTGGCCAATAATCCCGAGTTCCTGCGCGAGGGCACCGCCGTCCACGACTTCCACCATCCCCCCAAGACCGTCATCGGCGCCCTCGACCCCGCCAGCGGGGATATGGTGGCCGAGATCTACGCCCGCCTGCCCGGCCCGCTGATTCGCACCGACCTGGCCACGGCGGAGATGATCAAATACGTGGATAATGTTTGGCATGCGCTCAAGGTCGGCTTCGCCAACGAAATCGGCGTCCTCTGCAAGCGCCTGGAGCTCGACTCCCACCGCGTGATGGACATTTTTTGCCAGGACCGCAAGCTGAACATCTCCCCCGCCTACCTCCAGCCCGGCTTCGCCTTCGGCGGCTCCTGCCTGCCCAAGGATCTGCGCGCCTTGTCCTACGCCGCCAAGAGCCGCGATCTGGAACTGCCCATCCTGGGTTCCATCCTCCCCAGCAACGAACTCCAGGTGGCCCGCGGCGTGCAAATGATCGCCGACCAGGGCCATCGCAAAATCGGCATCCTGGGCTTCAGCTTCAAGGGCGGCACCGACGATCTGCGCGAAAGCCCGGTCATCGAGGTCATCGAGCGGCTGCTCGGCAAGGGTTTTGATCTGCGCCTCTATGACCGCAACGTGCGCCTGGCCAGCCTGGTCGGCGCCAATCGCGATTTCATCCTCAACCGCATTCCCCACATTTCCAAGCTCATGGTTGCGAGCGTCGAGGAAGTTCTCGCCCACGCCGAAACCGTGGTCATCGCCAACCGCGATCCCGACTTCGAGAACGTTCCCGGCCGGCTCAAGCCCGGCCAGCGTTTGCTCGATTTTGTTCGCATCGCCGACCGAGGCAGCCTGAATGGCCAATACGACGGCTTCTGCTGGTAACCCCTCGGCCCCGCGCCGCCGCCGCAAGGTCCTGGTAATCGTCGAGAACTCGGCCTACGAGTTCGACCCGCGGGTGCAAAACGAGGTCACCGCCCTCGCCGCCGCCGGTTATCAGGTCACGGTGATCTGCCCGCGCGATTCCCGCGCGCCGGTGGTCCGCGTGCCGGAGGGCGTCCGCGTCTACCACCACTGGAGCCCCTCCGCCGACGGCGGCCGCGGCGGCTACCTGCTGGAGTACCTGGTCGCCCTGGCGCTTGAGTTCGCGCTCGCCGGGTGGATCTTCGTCCGCCACGGCTTCCGCGTCATTCAGGGCTGCAATCCCCCCGACACCATCTGCCTGGTCGCCGCGCCCTTCAAAGTCTTCGGCGTCCGCTACATCTTCGACCACCACGACGCCGCCCCGGAGCTGTACGAAGCCAAATACAACAAGCGCGGCTTCGCCCACCGCGTGCAGGTGGCGCTCGAGCGGCTCACCTATCGCCTCAGCGACGTGGTCATGGCCACCAATGAAAGCTACCGCCGGTTGGCTATTGCCCGCGGCCGTCGCTCGCCGGACCAGGTCTTCGTCGTCCGCAACGCCCCCGATCCCCGCCGCGTCTTCTCCGTGCCCGAAAACCCCGCCTGGCGCTTCGGCAAACGCTTCATGGTCGGCTACGTCGGCTCCATGGGCGAACAGGATGGCCTCGACCTGCTGCTGCAAGTCGCCGCCCGGTTCAAGGCTCGGGGCCGCCTGGACACGCACTTCACCTTGGTCGGCGGCGGTCGCACCCTGCCCGCGCTCAAGGCCACCGTCGCCGCTGCCGGATTGGACAATCTGGTCACCTTCGCCGGCCGCCTGCCCGACCGCGAAATGCTCGAAGTCCTGTCCACCGCCGACATCTGCGCCAATCCCGACAAGCCCTGCCGCATGAACGACATCTCGACCATGATCAAGATCATGGAGTACATGGCGCTGGGCAAGCCGATCGTGCAGTTTCAGTCCACCGAGGGTCGCGTCAGCGCCGGCGAGGGCTCGCTCTACGCCGACCCCGCCCGCGGCGTCGAGGATTTCGCCGACAAGATCGCCTGGCTGCTCGACCATCCCGAGGAGCGCCGCCAGATGGGCGCTGCCGGCCGCCGCCGCCTCGACGATAGCCTGGCTTGGAAATTCTCCGTGCCGCACCTGCTCGCCGCCTACGACCGTGCCTTCACCGGCCGTCGCGGGTTCGCCGCCGCCGGCGCCGGCCCCAAGCCGAAGGCGGACGCGCAGCCGGACCCCCACCCTACCCCACAAGCCGCTGCGCAGCGTGCGGAGCGGTAACCGCCGCCCCGCGAAACTCCTCGCGGAACTGCTTGAGTGCAGGCAGTTTCCGCTACAAGCTGTCGCCTTAGCGCCTAAACTTCCGCTCGGCTTCGCCCGGCAATCATCGTGCTCCGGCGGCCGGCGCCGGAACCGATCGGCGCCTCCCGATGCCGCCCGCGCAACAGCATGCCAAAACGTAACATCTTCGTCCGTAATCCATTGGAAACAAAGGATCTGGCACGTTACATCGCCCGCTGGAAAATCTCCGGCTCTGCCCACCGCCCGCGCCGGGCCAGTCGAGCCCGCGCCGGCCATCCCGGCGCCGTGTGGCTACGGACCGTTCGCCGCAATTGCGAGGGCCGGCAGCCATTTTTTGTCCATGCAATGCCGTAAGGGGAAATCATTTTCCCCGCTAGAGCACCCCTCTTGCCCCTGGCTGCACGACGGTTCGAAAAACCATTTCCAGGGAATGAGGATTTTCAAAGACTTTGCCACAACTATCAAGTTGGCCAACCACTTGCAGGTCCTATTGCGCTTTAGGCGTGCCCCCGGAGGACCCCTGGCTGCAACTGGGTCCTATCGCCTGAACTGACAGGGCGGAGCTTTATCCCCCTTCCGGGTGATTTTCCCATGAGCGAAATTGCCATTGTTGGCGCCGGCCCTTACGGCCTGTCCACGGCGGCCCATTTGGCTGCCATTCCCGGGTTGCAGGTTCGCATCTTTGGCGAGCCCATGTCGTTTTGGCGCAGCATGCCGCGCGGTATGCTGCTGCGCTCCAACTGGCCGGCCACGCATATCGCCGCGCCCGCCGCGCAAGCCGCGCGGTTGGGCCTGGACGCCTTCGCCGCCGATGAGGGCGCGGTGCCCTATCCGGTTCCGCTCGATCGCTTTGTCGCCTACGGCGAGTGGTTCCAGCGCCATGCCGTGCCCAGCGTGGACCGGCGCCAGGTCGCCAGCGTCGAAGCCGCGCCGCGCGGTTTCCGCCTGCGCCTCGCCGACGGCGAGACGGTGGAAGCCGAGCGCGTCATCGTCGCCGCCGGCATTCGCGGCTTCGAGCGCCGGCCCGAACGCTTTTCCCAACTCCCTCCCGAATTGGTTTCCCACACCGCCGAGCATCCCGATTTGGGCCGTTTCGCCGGCCGCAGCGTGCTGATCGTCGGCGGCGGCCAAAGCGCGCTGGAGTCGGCCGCGCTGCTGCATGAGTCCGGCGCCCAAGTCGAAGTCATCGCCCGCGATCGCATCATCCACTGGTTGCAGGGCCGCGCCTCCAAGCTGTTTCATCACCAGATGGGATCCTTGGTGCCGAAGCTGCTCTATGCACCGACCGACGTCGGCCCCGCCGGCCTCAGCCAGTTGCTGGCCC
Source organism: Acidobacteriota bacterium (assembly GCA_027315185.1). Classification (GTDB taxonomy): domain Bacteria; phylum Acidobacteriota; class Terriglobia; order Terriglobales; family SCQP01; genus JAKAUF01. The sequence continues at coordinate 33,692 of DAHUYO010000001.1, read as the reverse complement.
GCCCCGCGCTGTTCAACACCTTGCCGCGCGGCCTCCGCGACCGCCTCTGGCGCCGCGCCGTGCGCCCCGCCGGCGCCCGCTGGCTGGTGGATCGCCTGCGGGAGGTTCCCCTGCGCTTGGGCTACGAAGTCACCTCGGTGGCCGAGAAAGGCGGCCGTGTGCTGGCGCGCCTCAGCGACGGAACCGATCGCCAGGTGGATCACCTGCTGCTCGGCACCGGCTACGAGGTGGACATCGCCCGTTACGCGTTTCTTGCCCCCGGATTGGTTGCCGGGGTGCACCGCGTCAAGGGCTATCCGGTCCTGGGTCCCGGCTTTGAAACCTCGGTTCCCGGCCTGCACATCCTCGGCGCCCCGGCGGCGCGCACGGTGGGCCCCATCATGCAGTTTGTCTCCGGAACCCGGTACGCCGGACCGGCGCTGTTGGCGTATTTCGCGCCTCGCTACCGCGCCCGGCTGGCGCCCCAATGGCAATGCGCCTGACCGCTGTGTCCGAACCCCCGGCCCGCCCCTCCGCCGCCGCTCCGGTGCCAACGCCGGGCGCGGTGGGCGTCACCGGCGCGGTCGTCATCGGCGGGGACTATCAAGGGCTGGGCATTGTCCGCAGCCTCGGCCGCCACGGTGTGCCGGCGCTGGTGCTCGACAATGAGCATTCCGTCGCCCGCTACTCCCGCTACGCGACCGGCGCCGTCCATGTCGCCAATTTGCGCGATGAAGACGCGACGATCGCCGCCCTGGTCGAGCTCGGTCGGCGCCGCGACCTCGACGGTTGGGTCGTGTTTCCCACCCGCGATGAAACCGTGGCCGCGCTGTCCCGCCATCGCGCCGAACTGGCGCCCTGGTTCCGCGTCCCGACGCCCGCTTGGGATGCGGTGCAGTGGATTTGGGACAAGCGCAACACCTACGCCCGTGCCCGCGAACTCGATATCGCCGCCCCCGCCACCTGGCTGGTCCGGAGCGAGGACGAGTTGGACACCGTCACCGCCGACCCGCCCTATGTGGTCAAGCCCGCCATCAAGGAGCATTTCTTCTACGCCACCAGGGTCAAGGCGTGGCGCGCCAACTCGCGCCAGGAACTGCACCACGCCTTCCGCCGGGCCTCGGCGCAGGTCGGCGCCGAAGAGGTCATGATCCAGGAATTGATTCCGGGCGACGGCCGCCAGCAATTCGCCTACTGCGCCATGTTCAAGGATGGCCGCGCGCTGGCCAGCATGACCGTCTGCCGCCTGCGCCAGCATCCCCCGGAGTTCGGCCGCGCCAGCACCTATGTGGAAACCGTGGAAGCGCCACACCTGGAGGAAGTCTCCGAGCGGTTCCTGCGTGCCATCGGCTACTACGGCCTGGTGGAGATGGAGTACAAGCTGGATCCCCGCGATGGCCGCTATAAATTGCTGGACGTGAACGGCCGTACCTGGGGGTATCACAGCCTTGGACCGGCGGCGGGCGTGGACTTTCCCTATCTGCTGTTCGCCGATCAGCTCGGCCTGCCCACCACCCAGGGCCGCGCTCGCACCGGCGTCCGCTGGGTGCGCCTGGCCACCGATCTGCCCGTCGGCCTGCTGGATGCCTGGGCCGGCCGGCGGCGCTGGAGCGAGTATTGGCGCTCCCTGCGCCGGGCGAATACCGAAGCGGTCTTTTCCCGCCGCGACCCCTGGCCGGGCTTGGTCGAGATTTTCCTGTTGCCGTATCTGTTCGCCAAGCGCGGATTCTAGCCGCGAGTTTGTGCACAAATTTCCCATGATGGATGCGATGGCCACCCCCCACCCGAGCGGCAATTGCGCTGCCGCCGGGACGCCCAGCGCGGTTCCCATCGTGGTCGCCAAGACGGCGCCGGCCCGGGCGGCGCGGCAATTCGATCCGCTCAGCGACCCGCGCTGGGAGCAACTGCTGGCCTGGCATCCCGACGCCGGCGTCTTCCACACCACGGCGTGGTTGCGCGCGCTGCAAGCCTGCTATGGATATGAGCCCGTCGCCTATACGTCCGCAAATCCGGGCGAGCCGTTGTCCGATGGGCTGGTGTTCTGCCGCGTCCGGACTTGGCTGACCCGCGAGCGCATGGTATCCGTGCCCTTTGCCGACCATTGCCAGCCGTTGCTGGCGCGCGCCCCGGACGATGCCGGCAAAAGCTGGCAGCGGCTGATCACCGCCGCGCAGCGCGACCGGCGCGGCTACATCGAGATTCGTCCATTGCGCACGCCCTGGGGCGAGACGGGCAACACAGAATGGGGCCCGTCTGCGGAGTATGCGCAGCACACTGCGCCCATCGCCGGCGCACGCGAACCCCTGCTGCGCAGCTTCCACAAGGACTGCGTGCAGCGCCGCATTCGCCGCGCGGAGCGGGAACAGCTGGATGTCGAGATGGGCCGGTCGCCCGCGTTGCTGGATGCCTTTTTTGCGCTCCACGCGCTCACCCGCCGGCGGCACGGACTGCCGCCCCAGCCGCGGGCCTGGTTTCGCCATTTGGCGGAGGCGTGTGGCGACACGCTCACGGTATATGTCGCGCGCAAGCAGGGAAGGGCCATCGCGGCGATCGTAACCTTGCAATTCCGCGAGCGCCTGACGTACAAATACGGGGCATCGGATGCGGCCTGGCACGCCCTGGGGGCCATGCCGCTGCTGATGTGGCGGGCGATTGAAGAGGGACGGCGGCGCGGCGCCCGCACGCTGGAGCTGGGCCGCTCAGCAACCGACAACGTCGGGCTGATCGCGTTTAAGAGCCATTGGAACGCCCAGCGGCAGTCGCTGACCTATTTCCGTTTCCCGAGTTCCGGCGCCGGCGCGCGTCGCGCCGGTTGGCGCCAACTAGCGCGGAAACCGGCGCTGGCGTTAGCCAGCTATTTGCCGCAGCCGTTGTTGATTGCCGCCGGCGAGCTCCTGTACCGGCATATTGCCTAATGCCGGCGCACAGCCGGCCTGCCAAAGCCGATCACCCGCGAAACACCGCTTCAGTTGGACATACCGCCGGCGGCGATCAAGGCCGCTAAAGAAGGGCCTGCAATTACGATGACGGGGCTTTTGCAAGAACACTTCCGATGTCCCGATGACATTGACGTCCTGCGTGCGCCCGCCGACGGCGCCGGCGAGACGGGGTTTTTCCGGTTCGGGCCGGACATCACCTTGTTTGCCGGCTTGGCTTCGGGCGGCGCGGCGCAGCGGCCCGAGGATGCACGCGTGGACGCCCTCCAGGCGGTCGTGATGGGCGATGGCGAATGCCGCCTGCCGTTCGATGCCGCCGAGGCCATCAACAACCTGCTGTTCGAGCGCTACCCTGGAGCCGGACAGCCGGCCGGCGCCGGCCCCATCTGGAAGCGGGCCGCGGCCCAGGCCTACTACACCCTCCGGCCGATGTTGCCCGTCGGCATCCGCAAGCATCTGCAGCGCTCCGTGGTGGGCCGCAAGCGGAAGGCGGCGCCGAGCTTCCCGGCGTGGCCGATTGATACCACGGTCGAGCGCGCGCTGGACACGCTGCTGCTGCTGGCCATGCGGGCCCGCGGCGTGGACCGGATTCCATTCATTTGGTTCTGGCCCGATGGCTATTTCTCCGCGGTCGCCATGACCCACGATGTTGAGACCGCCTCCGGCCGCGATTTCACGCCAACCCTCATGGACCTGGACGAGCGCTATGGCATGAAGGCCGCCTTCGAAATCATTCCCGAGCACCGGTATGACGTCCCGGAGGTATGGCTGGCGAGCATCCGTGATCGCGGCTTTGAAATTAACGTTCATGACCTGAACCACGACGGCCGCCTCTTCAGCCGTCACGATGAGTTTTTGCGCCGCGCCGAGCGCATCAACGCCTATGGCCGCCAATGGGGAGCCCAGGGCTTTCGTTCCGCCGTGCTCTACCGGAATTTGGACTGGTTCGGCGCCCTGCGCTTTGATTACGACATGTCCCTGCCCAACGGCGCGCATTTTCATCCCCAAGCGGGAGGATGCTGCGCGGTTCGCCCATACTTCCTGGGCGATATGGTGGAGATCCCGGGGACGGCGGCGCAGGATTACATCCTGTTCCACATTTTGGGCGACTACTCCACCCAAGTCTGGGAACAGCAGCTCGCCGCCACCGCCGCCGCCCATGGCGTGATGTGTTTCTCGATCCATCCCGACTACATCATCGAGCAACGGGCGCGCGATGCCTTCCAGACCCTTGGGAAGCTACTTGACGCGGAGCGCCGTCGGGGCGAGCGCTGGTTCGCCCTGCCGCGCGACATCAGCCGCTGGTGGCGGCAGCGGCGCGCCATGACCTTGCGCCACGACGGCGCGGCTTGGCGCATCGCAGGCGATGGGGCCGAGCGCGCCCGAATCGCGTATGCGGAAATCCATGACGACCGGTTGCGGTACGTCCTTCCCACCGCCGGCGCCACGCATCAGCCGGCGCTAACGGCCCGGCAGGATTCGTAGCGATGCCCGCAAACCTCGACCGCTCGATGCCGGCCACGCCCACCGGCGCAGCTGAGGACGCCGCCATCCGGCTCGCCGCCATTTGGCGCGAGGTGTTGGGCCTGGACAGCGTCGGCCCCGATGACAACTACTTTGACCTGGGCGGCGATTCCTCGCTAGCGGTGGCCTTGTTTTCCCGCATCGAACGGGAGTTCGGGCGTCGGCTGCCGGTGGTGGTTCTGTTCGAGGCGCCAACCGTCAGTTCGCTTGCCGCGCTGCTCGCGGATCGCGCCCCCGCCCTACCTCCGCGCATCGTTCCCCTCCAAGCCGAGGGCGCCTGGCCGCCCCTGTTCCTGCTGCATGACGCCAGCGGCGACGTCTTCGGTTACCGCCATCTAGCGCAGCGACTGGGGCCCGACCAGCCGGTGTACGGCGTCCGCGCCTCGGGCCTCGACGGCGAGGTCGAGCCGGCGCAAAGCATTGAAGCGATGGCGGCCGCGTATATCCCCGCGATACGCTCCGTCGCGCCCACCGGGCCGTATTACCTTGCTGGCTATTGCGGCGGCGGCACCATCGCCTACGAAGTGGCCCAACAACTCGCCCGCGCGGGCCAGTCTGTTGCCTTCCTCGGATTGCTGGATACCAGAAACTGGAGCGCGCTCCCGAAAGCGACCGTCGGGAGCCGTCTACGGAAGCAGCTGGAGCGGTTGAGCTTTCACGCGCAGGCCTTTGCCCGCCTCAATGCCTTGGACCGCCGGCGTCTGTGGCGCGAAAAAATAAAGATCCTTCGTGCCCGCGTTCCGGTGTGGCGGGACCGGCTGCGGGTTCCCGGATCGAAGACCGCGCGCGCGCCGCTCAGTGCCGTGTGGGCGGCCAACGACCGCGCCTGCGCCGAGTACCGGGCCCTGTCCTATCCGGGACGGATCACCGAATTTCGGCCCAAATGGCAGTACCACGGCCTGCGGCAGGCCGACGCGGACTGGCAGCGGCTGGCCGCGGGTGGCGCCGAATCCTGCATTCTGCCGCTCTATCCCGCCACGATGTTGGTGGAGCCGTACGTCGCCGAAACCGCCGCCGCCCTGCGGCTGGAACTCGAACGGGCGCGCGCGGCCTGCAGCGCATGCCCGAAGGTAGAAGGCGACGGACGCGGCGTGTCGGCGCGGTGATGCACCGCTCGATGCAGGAGCTCTCGTCCGCCGGCACCGGCCCGCTCACCCCTGCCGTGCGGACGCCGACGAACTCGGTAACAACTCATCCGGTCGTAGCTGCGCGCGGAAGAAAAGGGATGCCGATATGTGCGGTCTTGTAGGAATCGTATCCCATCGCTCGCCCATTGACGGTGAGGCGCTTGCCCGGGCCACGCGCAGCCTCGCGCATCGCGGTCCCGACGGCCAGCGGTGGTGGCTTGCCCCGGACCAGCGCGTCGGGCTCGGCCATGCCCGGTTGAGCATCATTGATTTGGCCACGGGCGACCAGCCGATCGCGAACGAGGACGAGACGCTTTGGGCGGTCGTGAACGGTGAGTTCTACGATTTCGAGCGCTGCCGCCGCCAGCTCGAGGCGCGGGGCCACCAGTTCCGGACTCGCAGTGATAGCGAGATCGTACTCCACCTGTACGAGGAGCGGGGGCCGGACTGCCTGGCGGAATTGCGCGGAGAATTCGCTATCCTGCTCTGGGACCAAAAACGCCAGCGACTGCTCGCGGCGCGGGACCGCTTCGGCATTAAGCCACTATTCCACGCCGAGCAAGACGGGGTCATCTATCTCGGCTCGGAGGCCAAGGCGTTATTCACGGCTGGCCTGCATGCCCGCTGGGACATGGCCGCGGCGCGCGATGCGCTGCTGCTCGGCGGCACGCCGGGCCGGACGCTGTTTGCCGGTGTGCGGCCGATCTTGCCGGGACACTACCTGCTGATCGAGGCGGGCGGAATCACATCCCACCGGTACTGGGACTTCGAATATCCGACGGCGGACCGTCCGGAGCGTTCGGACGCGGATTGGGCGGCGGAATTTCGCGCGGTTCTGGAAGAGGCGGTCCGGTTGCGCCTGCGCGCTGATGTGCCGGTCGGATGTTACTTGAGTGGCGGGATCGACTCGTGCGCGATCCTGGGTCTGGCGGCGCGGCACTGCGCCGGACCGCTGCGCGCGTTTACACTCTCCTTCGCGCAACCCGACTACGACGAGCGCGCCGCGGCCGAGGAAATGGCGACGCGCGCGGGCGCGGAGTTCCAGCCTGTCTTGGTCCAGCAAGACGAAATCGCGCAGCACGCGCCGGACGCCATCGCCCAGGCGGAGATGCTGTTTTCCAATGCCCACGCGGTTGCGAAGTTCCTGCTCAGCCGTGCGGCACGCGATGCCGGATACAAGGTCGTGTTGACGGGCGAGGGCTCCGACGAGATCCTCGGCGGTTACATGCATTTCCGCCAAGATCTGCGCGTCAATGGGGCGGAAGCTGGCATGGCGGCGGCGAATGGCGCCGGACCGGCGCTGGCGGCGATTGAAGACCGGCTGGGGTTCGTGCCCGGCTGGTTGCGGATTGCCGTCATGCAAGGGGCAAGGATGCACCCATGGCTCCGGCCGGAGATGCTGGCGAGCGGAACCGGACGCGACGCCGCGTGGCTGGACGAACTGGATGTCGACGGGCAGCTTGCTGGGCGAGACCGGCTGCGGCAGTCTTTGTATTTATGGTCGAAGACCCGGCTGCCCGATTATCTCTTGACCGCGCTCGGCGATCGGATGGAGATGGCGCACTCGATCGAGGGCCGCGTGCCGTTTCTCGACCACAAGGTCGTCGAGGCGGCGCAGCGGCAGCCGGCGGCGCAGAAAATTCGCGGCCCGGTGCATAAGTTCGTGCTGCGGGAGGCGGTTCGCGATGTCGTGCCCGATGCGGTCTACCGCCATCGCAAACAAGCCTTTCTGAACCCCCCGCTGCTCGCGGAGCCGGCGGGACGTCTGAGCGCCCTGGTGCAGGACACGCTGCGCAGCAGGGCGATGGCCGAACTGCCGTTTTTTGACTACGATCGCGTAAGCACTCTGCTCGATCAGCTGCGGGGCGCGGACGAAACGCAGCGGGCCGCCCACGATGGCATGCTGATGCAGATGCTCAGCGCGTGCGTCCTCGCGCAGCGCTACCGGCCGGCCTGATGACGCATATGCACCCCGAGACCATCGCCCTGCACACCGGGTTTGGCGGCGATTCGGCGACCCATGCCGTCGCCGTACCCATCTACCAAACCGTCGCCTACGGCTTTGACAGCGCCGAGCACGGCGCCGCGCTATTCAATCTCGAGGTCGAGGGACACATTTACAGCCGGCTCAGCAATCCCACGAATGCGGTGCTGGAGGAGCGCGTCGCGGCCCTCGAGGGCGGCGTCGCCGCGGTGGCGGTCAGCTCCGGCATGACCGCCGTGCAGTACGCCCTCGCCAATCTGGTCGCGGCGGGAGACAACTTCATTTCCCTGCCGCAGCTCTACGGCCGCACCTATACGCTGTTCGCGCACGTCTTCTCCCAACAGGGCATCGAGGCGCGCTTCGCCGCCAGCGATGCCGCCGCGGACGTCGAACGGCTTATGGACGCCCGTACCCGCGCCGTGTTCTGCGAAAGCGTCGGCAATCCAGCCGGCAACGTCGCCGATCTTGCCGCCTTGGCCGCGGTTGCCCACCGCCATGGGGTGCCGCTGATCGTGGACAACACCGTGGCCACGCCCATTTTGCTGCGGCCGATCGAGCACGGCGCCGATATCGTCCTGCACGCGGCAACCAAGTTTCTCTGCGGCCATGGCACCACGCTCGGGGGCGTGATCGTGGACAGCGGGCGCTTTGACTGGCGGGCGCACGCGGATCGTTTTCCCCGCTTCAGCCAGCCCGATCCGGCCTATCACGGCGTGGTCTACAACGACCACTTTGGCGACGCGGCCTTCGCCGCCCGCTGCCGCACCGTCGGCCTGGGCAACGGCGGCGCGGTGCTGGCGCCGTTCAACGCGTTCTTGATCCTTCAGGGCATCGAAACCCTGGCCCTGCGCATGGAGCGCCATGTCGCCAATGCACGCCAAGTGGCGGAGTTCCTGGCGAGCCATCCCCAAGTCGCCTGGGTCAGCTACACCGGTTTCCGCAAACACCCAAGCTACGCCTTGGCGCGGCGCTACCTTGGCGACCGCGACTGCTCCTTGCTGACCTTCGGCGTGAAGGGCGGCTTTGCGGCCGGCAAGAAATGCGTCAATGCCCTGCGCCTGTTCCGGCAAATGGTCAACCTCGGCGACGCCAAGTCGCTGGCCTGCCATCCCGCCTCGACCACGCACCGGCAAATGACAGCCGAGGAGCAAGCCAAGGCGGGCATCACGCCGGAGATGCTGCGCTTGAGCGTGGGCATCGAGCATATTGACGATCTCCGGGCGGACTTGGAGCAGGCCCTCGCCGTGGCGAACCCACCGGCATGAACCGCATCTCTGATCTCATTGATCCCTGGGTGCGTTCGGCCCCGGACTCCCCCGCCCTAGCGGACGCGGCCGGCGCATGGAGCTACGGCGACTTGCGCGGCGCGGTGAACGCCGCGGCGGCGTGGCTGGCGGAGTTGGGCGTGCGGCCCGGCGACCGGGTGCTGTTGGTCAGCGACAACTGCCGCGCCTACGTGGCCCTGCTCTTCGCCGCCGCGCGGCTCGACGCCTGGCCGGTATTGGTCAACGCCCGGCTGGCCACGGCGGAAATCGAAGCCGTCGCCCAGCACGCCAGTCCGCGGCGCATGGTCTTCACCCGTTCCCGCCGCGCGGAGATGCACGCCCAGCATTTCCATGCGCGCTATGATCCGGTCGCAACCTTGGGCGAGGTCGCGGCCGGACCGCTGGATCCGACGACCGAGCCCGAACCGGCGGCCGTGGACCCCGGCAACCGCGTGGGCGCGGTCCTCTATACGTCAGGGACCACGGGAACCCCGCGCGGCGTCATGCTCTCGCACGGCGGACTGATCTTCGCGGCGCGCGCGGCAGCCGAAATCCGGAGCTTTCAGCCCGAGGATCGCCTGCTGGGCGGCCTGCCCCTGACCCATTCGAGCGGTCTGTCGCTGGTGCTGCTGGCGGGGCTTGCCGCCGGGGCCTGCGTGGACATCCCCCCGCGCACCGAACCGGTGACAACCCTCGAGTGGCTGCGCCAACGCGCCATCTCGGTCTGGATCGGCGCGCCCGCGATGTTCGCCCAGTTGGTGGAATATGCGCGATACCGCGGCCTGGAACGGGTGGAAGCGCCGCGACTGCGCTTGCTGTCCTCCTGCTCGGCCCCGCTCCCGATCGAAACCAAGCGGCAAACCGAGGCCTTGCTCGAACGTGTGTTGCATAACGGCTACGGCATCACGGAATGCTCACCGGGCATCTCCGCGACGCGGCTGGACGCGCCTCGCCAAGACACCTCGGTCGGCCGCCCCTACCCTGGCGTCGAGGTTCAGATCACGGATTCGGCCGGCCGGCCGCTGCCGGAGGGGGAAGCCGGCGAGATCTGGGTTCGCGGTCCCAACCTCATGCTGGGGTATTACCGCTCACCGGCTGAAACCGCCGCCGTGGTGGACCAAGCCGGCTGGTTTCACACCGGGGACCTGGGCAGCCGGCAGGACGGCTCGCTGTCCTTGCTGGGCCGGACCAAGGAACTGATCCTCCGGTTCGGCTTCAATGTCTATCCGGCGGAAATCGAGGCCGTACTGGAGCAACATCCCGCGATTCAGCGTGCCGCGGTCCTGGCCGAACCCACGGCGGGCGCGGCGGGGGGGGAAGAAATTCTTGCTTTCCTCCAGCCCGCACATGGCCCCTTACCCCTACCCGAGATCACGGCCTGGTTGCGGCCGCGCCTGGCCCACTACAAGCAGCCTGCGCGGATGATCGAGATCGAGGCGCTGCCGTTGACGCCGACCGGCAAGATTCGCAAGGAGGCGCTGCGCGCGCTGCTTTCCGCGGCGCATGCAGGCTAGGCGGCTTGGGGAAGGTGCCATCGCGCAGCAAACTCGCGGTTGGGGTTTCCGAGGCAGTCACGCCCGCGCTGCTGAGCGCCCTCCCGTCAGGCATCCAGCTACGGCGGCTGCGACGCCCGCCGCCAACGGCGGTCCGCGTCGAGTTTTGGATTGCCCCGCCCTATGCCGAGGACGTCAAAATAACCCTGCCGCGCCTGCGCGGCCTGCGGGTCATTCAATCCGTACTCGCGGGCGTGGACTGGCTGCTGCCGCTGGCTCCCCCGGGGATTGTCGTCTGCGACGCGCGGGGCGTTCATACCGTGGCGACAGCCGAATGGGTTTTGACCGCGATTCTGGCGTCGCTGAAATATCTTCCGCTATATGGAGATATCCAGCGGGACGCCGCCTGGAAACGCCGGGGAGAATCGGATGCGCGGTTCCGGACGTTATTTCCCGAAGCACCGCACTGCTATCCGCCCGTGCGGCTCGAGGAGTTGCGCGGAAAATCCGTTCTGATCGTCGGATACGGGGCGATTGGCGCCGAGATTGAGCGCCTCCTGGCGCCATTTCGCACCCGGATCCTAAGGGTTGCGCGCCGCGCGCGCCCGGGCATTTGGCCCGCCACGCAGCTGCGCCGGCTGCTGCCGCTGGCGGATGTGGTCATCCTCACGGTGCCCCTCACTCCGGAGACCCGGCAGTTGCTTGGCGCGCCGGAGCTGGCCCGCCTGCGGCGCGGGGCGCTGCTCGTGAACGCCGCCCGCGGTTCCGTCGTGGATACCGAAGCGCTGGTCGCCGAGCTGCGCCAGGGCCGGATCCGTGCCGCCCTGGATGTGACGGATCCCGAGCCGCTTCCGGCGGATCATCCGCTGTGGCGGGCTCCCAACGTGCTGATCACGCCCCACGTCGCCGCATCGAGCCCGGAGTTCATGGTCCGCGCCATGCGCTTTGCAGCCGCTCAGCTGCGGCGTTACCTGCAAGCCGCTCCGCTGCATAACGTCGTCTCCGGCGCCTATTGAGGATTGCGGGCGGTGCGCCGGGCTCCCGGCATGACGCGGAAGGCGATCCGATTTGCAGCAGCGCCCCAAGCAATACGCCTATTTCGCAGCTTGGCCCGCGAGTCTCCCATGCCCGTCGCCATTGAGCATCCGCCATCGTCGCGACCGACCCCGCGTGGGCGGGCCACTGGCCCGGCCCGCGCCAGCCTCCGCATTGCATTGGTCAATAACATGCCGGACGCCGCGTTGGCCGACACCGAGGAGCAGTTCACCGCACTGCTCACGGCGGCGGCCGGCGAGCGGCCGGTGCAGCTGGCGTTTCACTATCTGCCGGCGGTGCCGCGCGGGCCGGAGGCGCGAGCCCGGCTGGACCACGCGTATTTCAGCCTTGCCGAATTGCTCAACCGCAGCTATGACGGCGTGATCATCACGGGCGCCGAGCCCTTGCAGCCGGATCTGCGGGCCGAGGCGTATTGGCCCGAACTCGCCGCGCTGCTGGGCTGGGCCGAGAGCCACACGCATTCGGCGGTTTTGTCCTGCCTCGCGGCCCACGCCGCCGTCTTGCAGGAGAGCGGAATCCCGCGTCAGCCGCTGGCCCGGAAGCGCATCGGCGTGTTTGCCGAGCAGGTGGCGCAGGCGCACCCGCTGACCCGCGGGGCCCGCCCCACCGTCTACTTTCCCCACTCGCGCTGGAATGAGCTGCGGCAAGAAGATCTCGCCGTCCATGGCTACGCCATCCTGACCCACGCGCCGGGGGCCGGCACGGGTCTGTTCGTCAAGCCGCGCGGCCGCAGTTTGTTCGTCCATCTGCAGGGCCATCCGGAATATCACGCCGCCACGCTGCTCAAGGAATACCGGCGCGACGTGCGGCGCTTTCTGCGCGGCGAGCGCCTGGACTACCCGTCGCTGCCGCACAACTACTTTGATCCCGAATCCACGCGGTCCTTGGCGGCATTCGAGCGGCAGGCGCTGGCGCGCCCCGATCCCGCGCTGCTCGCCGAGTTCCCGGACGGCCCCATCGCCGCGAGACTCGAATGCAGCTGGGCGGTGGATGCGGTACGTTTGTACCGGAACTGGCTCGACTACCTAGCGGCGCGCCGGATGGCGACCACCCCGGCTCCGGCATCCGCCCGGATGGCGGGCGCGCGCTCCGGCGCCTCGTCTTCGCGCTAGTTGGACGAGCGCTTACCCCCGGCATCGCCTGGCGCGGGGCCCAGCCCCGCCTGCGGCGGGGCGTCCCGCTCGCCGCGCGTGCGGGACTGGGAACCCGGCTCGCGCCGGCTTTGCCCAAATGCAAACGGCGCGACCCCCACGAAATGAGACCGCTTCTCCCCGTGAACCCCGCCACTGAAACCCCTTCCGCCTCCCGCGCCAGCACCGCCGCGGACCCGCGGCGCCGCCGCGCGCTGATAATTTATTTCGCGGCGCTGCTGGCCCTATTCGCGCAGCCCCTGCGCGAACTGCTCGCCTTCGCCCTGGGCCACGATTTTTGCTCCTACATTCCCCTCATTCCGTTCGTCTCCATTTACCTGCTGTGGACCGAGCGGCGGTCCATTTTCGCGCACCCCGGTCGCGACGGGTTGGCCGCGACGATCTGCGCCGCCGCGGGCGCCCTCAGCGCAGGCTGGGCCCTGGGATGGGCGGGGCGGGTGGCGTATGCCGATCACCTGAGCCTTCTCGCCCTCAGCCTGGTGCTGTTTCTGTTTGCCGGGGTCTTCGCCATCTACGGCCGCCGGGTCTTCCAGGCCGGGCTGTTTGCCTGGCTATTTCTGCTGCTCATCATCCCGTTTCCGCCATTTCTGCTCGACCATTCCATCTATTGGCTGCAGGCGGGCTCGACGCACCTGTGCGCCTGGATCTTCGACGCCTTGGGCGTGCCGGTTTTCCGGCAGGGGTTTGACCTGTTTATTCCCACCATCACGATCCACGTCGCCAAGGAGTGCAGCAGCATCCGCTCCAGCCAAGCCCTGGCCATCACCGCCCTATTGGCTGGATATTTCTATCTGCGCTCGCCTTGGCGCCGCGCCGTCTTGGTGTTGGTCGCGATTCCCTTTTCGGTGGTGAAGAACGCGATCCGCATCTGCACCCTCTGCCTGCTGGCCCTGCACGTCAACCGCGGATTTCTTTACGGGCGGCTGCACCGGGAGGGCGGCTTTGTCTTCTTCCTGATTGCCCTGGTGCTGCTCTGGCCGCTGCTCGTTTGGCTGCGGCGCGGAGAACGCGCGCGGCACCACCAGGAACCACCGCGGGGCGCCGCGCGCCTCGACCCTCACGAGCCCGTATGAAACGCCATCTCCTTTTCCTCGCCGCGACGGCAATGCTACTCACAGCCGCTGCCGGATGCAGCAGCCCCGCCCAGCGGGAAGCCCACTTGCGGGCCCAAGCCCGCGCCGACATGCGGAGCGGCAGGTACGCCGCCGCCGTCATCGAACTCCGCAACGCACTGCGGATCGCGCCTCAGTCCGCTGCTCTGCATCTCCGCCTGGCCCGCGCCTACGCCCACGAGCAGCAGTTCGGCTTAGCGCTGAGAGAATATCGCCAGGCGATCCGGTTGCGCCCGGCTGACGCCGCGGCCCGGCTAGCGGCCGGACGGATCGAGCTGGCGGCGGGGCAAACGGCCAAGGCCCAGGCCGACGCCCAGGCGGTGCTGGCCCGGCACCCCGGCGATGGCCATGCCACCATCCTGCTTGCCGCGGCGCTGGCGCGGCAAGGGAAGGCACCGGAGGCGCGGAAGTTGCTGCGGGCGCTGGTCGCCCGCCAGCCCCGGTTCCAGCCGGGGCTATTGGCGCTCGGTGCGGTGGAACTGGCGGGCGGCGATTCGGCCGCGGCGCGCGCTACCTGGAACCAAGTGCTCGCCATCAATTCCGGGTCATTGGAGGCGCGGCGGGAGCTCGCCGGACTGGATCTGAGCGAGCACCATCCTGGGGCCGCGGAGCGGGAGCTGCTGGCGGCGGTCCAGGCCCATCCCCGCTCCGCCCGAGCTCGCGGCACGCTGGCAATGTTCTACGCGGAGCAGCATCACCCACGGCGCGCCGAGGCCGCCCTGCGCGCCGTGGTGCGCCTGGAACATGGCGCCCCAGCCGCGCGCTTTGCGCTGGCCCGCTTCCTGGAAAGCCAGGGGCATCCTCAACAGGCCAAAGCGATCGATGTCGCGCTGGCGCATGCGGCGCCGAATTTTCTGCCCGCGCGCCTGCAGCGGATCGAGATTGACTTCGCGCAAGGACGTAACGCCCGCGCACGGAGCTTAGCGGACGCATTGGCGCAAGAACATCCCCACCAAGCGGCGGTGCGCCTGCTGCGCGCGCGGATCGAATTGGCTTTGGGCCAGAGCCAAGCGGCGCTGCAAGACTTAACCGCCGCGCATCAGCTCAATTCCGGTCTCCCCGCGGTGGATGATCTGCTGGGACAGGCCTACACCCAGTTGCACCAACCCATGAAGGCCGTCGCATCCTATCAGCGATCGCTCCGCGCCCACCCCCGCGATGCGCTGGCCGCCGCCGCACTGGCGCGGCTGCTGCTGGCCCAAGGCCATCCGAACCAAGCGCTCGACTACGCCACCCAGGCCAGCGCATGGCGGCCGCAATTTGCCGGGGCATGGTTGGTGCGAGGTGACGCGGAAGCCCAGTTGCACCAGAATTTCGCGGCCACCAAGGACTGGCGTCAGGCGGAGCAATTGGCTCCCCGTCTTCCGCAACCGTACCTGCGCCTCGGCGGCGCGTACTTGCGGGGACGGGACTATCCGGCCGCCGAGCAGCAGTTTCAGCAAGCGCTTCGGCTGGCGCCGGGCGATCCCGCGGCGGTGGCTGGGCTGGCCAACGTGCAGCTTGCCCAGGGCCATCCCGGCGCAGCTCTCCAGCTGGTGCGCGCCCAGGTCCGCCGGCAGGAGACCGCGCCGCTCGATGAACTGCTCGCCAGCCTCTATGCCCGGCAACACCGGACCGAGGACGCGGAGCAAACGCTGCAACGCGCGGTGCGGCTGTCTCCCGCGAGCCTGACGCCCTATCTGCTCCTCGCCAGCCTCTACGCCCAAGACCACCAGCTGCCCCAAGCAGAGACCGAATACGCCGCCGCGCTCCGGCGGCATCCCCACAATGCCGGCCTATGGACCATGCTCGGAATGATTGCCGAGCAGAACGGCGACGAGGCTCAGGCGCAACGCGACTACCGGCGCGCCTTGGCCATCGCGCCCGATTCCGGGGTGGCGAACAATAATCTTGCCTATCTCTACGCGAAACAGGGGCGTGACCTGCCGCAAGCGATGGTGCTGGCGCAGCGGGCGCTGCATGCGCTGCCGAACGTGCCCACGGTCGCCGATACGCTGGCTACGGTCTATCTCAAAATGCGCCTGAACGCCAGCGCCATTGCGCTCCTGCGGCCGGCGGTCGAGCAGCAACCCCAAAACGCGATGTTCCATTTCCATTTAGCCGAGGCGCTGTTCGCGGACGGCCACAAACGGCAGGCGCGGGTTGCGCTCTCCGCCGCGGTGCGGCTGAACGCAGCGCTCCGCCAACGCCCGGAAGCGCAGCGCATTCTGGCCGCCCACTGAAGACGGATTTCTCCCCGCCGCCACCGGCCGAACCACGCCCCATCCGCTCACGGCTTCCCATTCCATGCCGCACGCGGCGCCCGTCCGGGACGGCTAGCGCGGGCGCGCTCCTTCCGGCAAGATGGAGATGGGGGAAACCGCCGCGGATGTTCCACCTCACCTATCATCAGATTCGGCCAAGTGAGTCCGCGCGCTACCTGTATTCCGTCACGCCGGAACAGTTTGCCGCGCATTTAGAGGTGCTGGCCCCGGCCGCCGCGCGTCTGCCCCCGGACGCCGCGATCTCATTCGACGACGGCGACGCCTCCATTTTCGACTACGCTTTGCCCCGGCTGGAAGCCTGCCGCGCCAAGGCCACATTATTCATCACCGCGGCATGGATCGGGGCGCGGGCCGGATTTCTCAGCTGGAGCCAGCTGTCGGCACTCGCCGACCTCGGGCACTCGGTGCAATCGCATGGTTGGTCGCATGTGTTTCTGCCCGCCTGCGACCGCAAACAGCTACATGAGGAATTGCGCCGGTCCAAGCAAGTGATCGAAGACCGAATCGGACGGGAAGTCAGCGAGATCTCCATGCCGGCCGGACGCTGGAACGGGAGCGTCGTGGCGGCCTGCGCCGAGGCTGGCTATGCCCGGGTGTTCACCTCGGAGGCGGGCGCCCAGCCCCGGGTCCTCGCCGGAGTGGAGGTCCTGGGGCGCTACATGGCCCGCCGGCACGACACCGCCGCTGATATCGCCGCGCGACTCGCCGCCAAGCCTGCCGCGCTCGGCCGGCAGCGGTTGCGACGCCTGGCGGCCCGCAGCCTACAGGCGGTGCTCGGCGACGAACGCTATCATCGGCTGTGGCTGCGTTGGTCGGGCGCCCCACCCGAAACGGAAGCCGAACTGGGGTACACGCCGGACGGGTCTCCTCCGCCTAGCTGACGCTGTGTCTCAATTGTGAACAGCCTGGCTTTGACCTGGCCCGATCCTGGTCTTTCGCCTTATGGTGTGATTGACTCATACGCCCCATCATGGAGCTAATGTAGGGGGATCCTATGAACCGAATCCTTCGTTCGCTCACCGTTGCCCTGATCGCCGCCCCGCTGCTGCTCGGCTTGGCGGGATGCGGCGGCGCCGCGTCACTCGCCTCCAATTCCAGTAGTTCTTCCTCGAGCAGCAATAATAACGGCGGCGGCGCCACGACAACCCATTCCGTGTCGTTGTCCTGGGCCCCCAGCACGTCCTCCGTGGCGGGTTACATGGTGTTCCGCAGCACGAAGTCGGGCGGACCCTACAAGGCTCTGACCAGCTCGCCGATTACGAACACGACCTACACGGACAAGACGGTGCAGGCGAAAAACACCTACTACTACGTGACGGCGGCAGTGACCTCGGGCGGTGTCCAGAGCGCCTATTCCAACCAAGCCACCGCGGTCGTCCCGTAGATTCGGCGCCGGCCGCCTCGCACCGCCCAGGCTGCCGCCGCTCGGAGGTCGCCAGGGGGAGAGCAGAACGCGCGCATTGGAGGCGTTGCGCGCCACCGCCACCGCCACCGCCACCGCCACCGCGACGAGGCGAACCCGCGGAACTTTTTTGGGCACTAGCCGAGGGCGCGAACGCGCCAGACATTTGCACTTCAGGGAGCGCCGTGCGTGCTCCCTTTTTTTTGCCCGCAACCGCGTCCCCGCGCGGCCGGAGCTACGCCTCTTCGCGCTGCACGTTGTTGCGCACCGGGCTGCGGTGGGGCGGAATGCCCGCCTCCTTGATCTTGTACAACAGGGAGCGATAACTGATATTGAGCGCTCCCGCGGCGCGACGCCGGTTCCAATTGGCCGCTTGTAGCGCTCGCAGGATGAATTTCCGCTCCACCTTGGCGACCACTTCGCGCGTCACGGTTTTGAGCGAGCAGGACCCGTTCGGCACGGGCAGCGCCCAATCGTCGGAGCGGCTCAATAACTCCGCCAAGATCACATCCTCGGAGCCCACGATCACGTACCTGCGGATCAGGTTTTCCAACTGGCGAATATTTCCCGGCCAGGAATTGCGGCACATCTCACCCATGATCAAGGCCGACAACCGCGCGGGCTGGCGATTGTACTTGCGCGTGTAGTACTCGAGGAGGTATTCCACCAGCATGGGAATATCCGCGCTGCGCTCGCGCAAGGGTGGGAGATGAATCGTGATGGCGTTGATGCGATAGTACAGATCGCGCCGAAAACCACCCGCGGCCATCTCCTCCTCGAGAGGACGGTTGGTGGCGCAAACCACTCGCACCTCGACATGTTTATCGCTGGCTGAGCCGATGCGAGTGAAGTTCCCGTCCTGCAACAGCTGCAACAGCTTCGCCTGGAGCGACGGGTCGAGATCGCCGATTTCGTCCAAAAACAGCGTGCCGCCGTGCGCCGCCTCGACGCGTCCGGGCTTGGCGACCTGGGCGCCGGTAAACGCGCCTTTCTCATAGCCAAACAGCTCGCTCTCCACCAGGGAACCAGGAATCGCCGGACAGTTCACCTTCACCAACGGACCCGCGGCCCACGGGGATTGTTCATGCAGCAGGGTGGCAATGATCTCCTTGCCGGTCCCGCTTTCCCCGCGGATGAGCACCGGAATGTTGGCGCCGGCGGCCTTGCCGACTAACTGCCGGACCGGAGCCATTGCCGGAGAGACGCCAAACACGACCTCTTCCGGAGGGAGCGCGTTGCCCATCGCCGAGGCAATGAGTGGTTCCGTGGCCATCATTCTCCCGATAAAGCAGCTTGTGGGCCAAACATCCGCGGGGCCAATGCGGGAGGGCAGAAGCGTGCCCAAGGCGAACAAATGCAAGAGTTTGCAGACTCCATCGTGGCGCTCCCCGAGGGCCGGTGGAGGGCAAGCGGCAGGGGAGGGCGGGAAGGCCGTTGCCGTCGCGGGAAAATGCTTTCCCCAGCAGAGAGTTAGCTTGACAATTCCTGACCGCGCCGCCATCCGGCGGGGCGCGGGCGCGGCCCGGCGCATGCGCCCAGGGGGGCCACGGCGGCGAGCTGACAAATTGTGGCCGCCATGGCCGCAAGGGGGCGGCGAAAACATGCGAACTCACCGGGGCGAATGCCGCAACTCACTGTTGTCACGGATCTTATCCGCGGTTGCCGGGCTGCGGCAGGTGGCCCGCGGATTGCCTCAATCTCTGCTTGCCGCCCACGAGGCCGGCCCGGATGATTTCCCTCATCATTCCTACGTACAACGAGCGGCCTTGTATCGCCGCGGTGGTAGACCAGGCGGCGGCGGCGCTCGCCGCCAGCGGCGAAAGCTTCGAGATTATCGTCGTGGACGATTCCAGTCCGGACGGCACGGGTCCCGAGGTGCAGCGGCTGCAAGCCGAGGGCCGGGCATGGCTGCGCCTGGTCTCGCGGCCGCGGGATTTATCCACTGCGGTCGTCACCGGCTGGAGCCAAGCGCGCGGTGATCTGCTGGCCTGCATGGATGCCGACTTTCAGCACCCGCCGGCAACGCTAGCGGCGATGGTGCGCCGGCAGCGGGATACAGACGCCGATGTGGTCATTGCCAGCCGCTACGCCGGCGCCGCGCACACCGGCGCCGCGGCGCTGCGGCGCGTGCTGACGGGCGCCGCCTCGGCGGCCGCTGGGCTGCTGCTGCCCGGCGTATTGACCGGCCTGACCGATCCGATGTCCGGGTTTTTCCTGTTCCGCCGCTCCGCCGTGGACCTGAGCGCGCTGCGGCCGCGGGGCTACAAGTTGCTGATTGAGATTCTGGCGCGCTGCCGGCCGCCGCGGGTCAGCGAGGTTCCGTTTACGTTTGCCCGCCGGCAGGCGGGCCGCAGCAAGGCGGGAGCCGGCGTCGCCACCCAGTTCTTGCGGCAACTGCTGGCCCTGGCCGCCGCCACCGGCGAACTCCGCAAAATGTTCCGTTTTGGCCTGGTGGGGCTGAGCGGGGTGGTGGTGAACTTCGCCGCCTTCGCCGCCATGCGGCATTGGGACGCCCCCCTGGCGCCCGCGGCGGCGCTCGCCGCGGCGCTGGCCATCGCCAACAACTTCGCCGGGAACGAAACGTTTACATTCCGGGCCGCCGCCCAGGCCGACCCCGGGGCCCGCGCCGTGGTCCGCCGCTTTTTTCGCTTTTTTGCCTTTTCCCTGATCGGCCTGGGGCTCAACACGGCTGCCGTGGCGATGCTGACGCCCGCGATCGGCTGGGTGCCGGCGCTCACGCTGGGGATTGGCCTGGCCTCCAGTTGGAACTTCGCTGCCAACGCGACCCTGACGTGGCCGGCTCCGGCTTCCTCCCGGATTCGGCCCCGGAACGCCGCGGTCCTGGCGCCCGAACCGTTGCGCATGCCGGCAAAATAGAATCGCCGCATGCCCGCCCCCAGCGCGCCGCCGCAACCCGAGGTCTCACCTGCCGCACCCCCCGGCGCGCGGCCGAGCGGCTGGCTGTGGCTGCCCACGACTCTGACCGGAATCATTGCGCTGCTCGCCGCGTCCTATCCGGTCGCCCGGGCGTTTTACCTGACGGGCTTCGGCTTTAACGAAGGCTGGAACGTGTATGCCGCGCGGATGGTGTTTCATGGGCGCAAGGTCTACGCCCATCCGCCCGCCTGGACGGATTTCAACTACCCGGCCCTATCGTTTCACATCGTCGCCTGGCTGCATGGCCTAGGCGCCTCCTACCTATTCGCCGGCCGCTTCCTGTCGCTCGGCGCGCTGCTGGTTTCCTGCGTACTGGTAGCCTACGTCGCGCGGCGGTTGGGAGCGGGCGCCCGCCACGCCGCCTTCGCCGCTCTCTTCTGCCTCGCCATCTTCGCTATCGCCGCCCGTTCCTACGTCGGCCTGGATGATCCGCAGATCCTGGCGCAGATGTTCTTTCTCGCCGGATTCTACGTTTACATCAGCGGCGAGCCAAACTGGGGCCGGCTGGCGGCGGTGACGGCGCTGTTCGTCATCGGCGGCAATATCAAGCACAACCTGGTGGATTTTCCGCTGGCGGTGCTGCTCGACCTCCTGCTGACGAGCCGCCGCGCGGCGGCCAAGTTCATCGTCCTGGGCGCGGCGTTTTTGGCGGTCTCGATCGGCTGGGAGATCTGGGCCAATGGTCCCTACTTCGTCGCCAACCTGCTGTCCGCACGCCGATATTCCCTCGCGCAGGCCTGGTTCAAGCTGTTCCGCTGGAGCCTCGCGCCTATTGAAGTCGCCGCGATCGCCGCCGCGTTATGGAGCCTGGCCCACCTGCGGCCTGGACGGGCGCGGGTGGTTGCGCTGTGGTTTTGGTGCGCGCTGGGGGTGGGCTTTGTCTTCGGCGGCGGCGACGGGGTGTGGTTCAACGCCTATTTTGACTGGTTCCTCGCAACCGCCACAATCACCGCCTTGTTCGTTCCCTGGCTGATGGAGGGGCAGCGGTGGGCGGCAACCTCGCGGGCCGGCCGTAGGGCGGAGGTCGCGGTCTCGCTGGTGCTGCTCCTGTCCCTGGGTCCGGCGTGGTATCGGCGCTCGTCGCGCTTTCCCCATAAGCGGTTCCACCTGACCGCCATCTTCAAACTGCCCGGCCGCCAAACGCGCTTCCAAACGCAGGTGCGCTTTCTGCGCCAGCACCCGGGCCCGGCGCTCTGCGAAAACCTGCTCTACTGCGCCCGCGCCGGCAAGCCCTACGTCTACGATCCCTTCGACGCCAGCGAACGCGTGCTCACCCACCAGCTCGATCCCCGCCCGCTGCTGGCCGAAGTGCGCCGGCAGCAATTCAGCGTGGTGGAACTCATGCGGCCGGTCAGGTATTACGAAAACGTCACCGGACCGACGATCTTCCCTTCCCTCGCCACGGCGATTGCCCGCCATTATCGCCTGGCATTCCATTCCCGCCGCAGTTTTCTCTTCGTTCCGCGGCGCCGACCCTAGCCGGGCAGGATGGCAGCGAGCGGGCGCGGCAAGCCTGTTAGTCTCTTTCCATGAGTGAGCCCCGCTATCTGGTGACCGGCGTCGCCGGCTTCATCGGCTCCGCCATTGCGCGCGCCTTGCTGGCGCAGGGCCATGCCGTACGCGGCGTGGACAACTTCGCCACCGGACGGCGGGAAAACCTGGCCGGCTTGAAGGGCCTGGACCTGATGGAAGGGGACCTGGCGAACCCCAAAATCGCGGCGGCCGCTTGCGGCGGCGTCCGTTGCATCTTCCATGAAGCGGCGATTCCCTCCGTGCCCCGCTCGGTCGCCGACCCAGCGGGCACGCACCGCGCCAACGTGACCGCCACGGTGGAGCTGCTGGTCGCGGCGCGGGATGCCGGCGTGGCGCGCGTGGTCTACGCCGCTTCTTCCTCCGCCTACGGCAACCAGCCGACGCTGCCCAAGCGGGAAGACATGGTGCCCGACCCGTTGTCCCCATATGCGGCGGCCAAGCTGGCGGGGGAATATTACCTGCGCAGCTTCCACGCGGTTTATGGCTTGCCGACGGTAGCGCTGCGCTATTTCAACGTGTTCGGGCCGCATCAGGATCCCCATTCGCCGTATTCCGCCGTTTTGGCCAAATTCATCACCCTAATGCTGGCGGGCAAAACGCCGACCATTGACGGCGACGGCGAGCAGTCGCGGGACTTTACCTACATTGACAACGTGGTCCACGCCAACCTGCTGGCCACGGCCGCGCCGGAGGCGGAGGTCGCCGGGCGCATGTTCAATGCCGCCACCGGGGTGCGGGTCACGCTGAATCAGGTGGTCGCCCAGCTACGGGATCTGACCGGCTATCGCGGCGAGGTCAAGAACGGCCCGCCCCGGACGGGCGACGTCAAACACTCGCTGGCGGACATTTCCTTGGCGCGCCGGCACCTCGGCTATCAGCCGCAGGTGGATTTCGCCACCGGGCTGGAGCGGACGGTGGCCTGGTACCGGCAATCGCTCGCCGCGGCCGGCTAAGTCGGCTCGGCGATTAGGCGTGCGCGCCGGGGGCCCGGCGCGCACGCGCCACGGCAGCCGCCCGGCGGCCGCACGAATGCCGGCTGGGGGCCCGCGCGACGGGGTGCGCCTCGCTGGCCGCCGCGGCTGGGTTCATGTGGGTGGCGGCGGCCGGCGGCATTCCCGCCTCCGCCAACTCCAGTGACCGGCGGCCCATCCCCGAAGTCTCGGCGAAGAACCTGCGCGCCGACCCGGCGCCGATCCGGTCATCGCCGACTGCGTCGCGGAGCGTGTTCTCAAAGCGCAAATACGCGCGCATGAATGCGGCTCTCGTCCGCTCTTCCCGCTGCTCCTCGGTCCGCGCCGGGCGTTGGACGCGGCGGCGGGCCGCATTCCGGCTGGCGCTCTCATAGCGCCGGGCCAGTTTCACCACGTGTTGGAACGACGGGCGCAGCAATCTTTCGAGCTCGGCCGACACGCCCTGGGCGGCGTCATCCCTGCTTGGGCCGCCGGCGCGGGCGAGTTCCTGCGCGTAATCCTCGGCGCGTTTCCAGGGATCCAGTAAGCTTCCAAAGCCAGCCACGAGCACCTCACGGAGCAGGATTCGGCTCCAAATTAGCAAAGCCCGCAGTCCGCGCCAATCCACGAGAATCCGTGCTTCCGCCTACGGGCATCGCTGTGCATGGGGGCACCAGCCCGGGCGATGGGGCGGGAGCCGCTAGCCACTCCGGTGGCAGCCGCGGCCGGGCGGCGAGCGCCGGCAACGAAGGCTGGGGCGCGCTGCGGGAAATGCTCCGCCGGCGCGAAGCACGGCGGGAAGACGTGCCCTGCCCTAGGCTTCTTCCGGCAGGCCGTGGCGGCGGAGCAGGGACGGCAGGTTTTGGGAAAACGCCGAACGCGGCATGACCAGATCGCAGCCCGCCTCCTGGGCTTTCAGCTTCAGTTCGGCTTGCAGGTGACTGACGAAACCGACCAGGGAGGTTTTTTTCAGCGCCGGTTCGCGGCGCAACTTGGCAATGACCGAAAGCGGACGGGTGGCGGCGCCGTTCAGGTCCAGAATGATGAGCGTCGGCGGCGTACCTTCCTGCGCCAACTGCAGGACTTGGTCCTCGGTTTTGGCCACATGCAGGCGGACACCCAATTGGCGGGCCGTCTCCTGAATCTTGGCCAAAAAGAACAGATCCTCGACCGCCGCTAGGATGCGACGCTCCCCTACCGCTCCCTCAGCGGCTACAACCGGTTTACTCGTGGTGCTCATAAACCCCTACCGCGCCGCCGGACCCGAACGGCCGGCAGCCGCTGTGATCGGCCGCTTCCTCCGCGTTTAGCGCCGCAGACGGCGCCGCGCGTCCCCAGCGGCGGAAAATAGGTTGGCCATTTCGACGGCGGCCAAGGCGGTCTCACCGCCTTTATTGCCGGCCTTCAGCCCGGCGCGTTGGATGGCCTCCTCCAGCGTATCGCAAGTGAGGACGCCAAATCCGTGCGGCACGCCTGAGTCCAGCGCCGATTGGCCAATGCCGCGGGTCACCTCGCGGCTGATGAAATCAAAATGCGGTGTTTCGCCCCGCAAAATCAAGCCCAAACATAGGATGGCCTGAAAACGCCCGGACGCCGCTACTTTTCGCGCCGCGGCGGGAATTTCGAACGCGCCGGGGACGCGCACAATTTCCAAGTCCCGCCGCCGCGCTCCGAGGCGCAGCAAGGTGTCGACGGCGCTGGCCAGCAGCCGCTCGGTGATGAACTCGTTGAAGCGGCTCACCACCAGGGCAAATCGCAGCCCCTCGGCGCGCAAATGGCCGGTGTGCGTGCGCAGGGACCGGGGCTGGCGGGAGGAGGGCATGATGCGGACGAAGGCGCCGAACCTAGACTGGGTGACGCCGGCGTTGCGGTGGTGCGGCCATTCACTCGGAGGGGGCGAGCCTTCACGGCCGGCCCGTGGCATTAACGGCCCTGGAACGCCGGAGCGCGCTTTTCCAAGAAGGCGCGGGTGCCTTCCTTCATGTCTTCGCTGGTGCAGAGCAGAGCGAACAGGGAGGCTTCCAGCGTCAGCGCCTCTTCCGTGTTCGTCTCCATTCCTCGGCGTACCGCTTCCAAGCATAACCGAATCGCCAGCGGCGCGTTCGCGGCGATTTTGCGTGCGACTGCCTCGGCCTTGGGCAACAACTCAGCGGCCGGGAGGACGTGGTTCACCAGGCCACAGGCAAGGGCTTCGGCGGCGGTCAGCGGCTCGCCGGTCAGCAGCATTTCCAATGCCCGGCCCGGACCGATCAGCCGCGGCAGCCGCTGCGAGCCGCCGTAGCTGGGAATAATGCCCAGCTTGACTTCCGGCTGGCCGAGGCGCGCCGACTCGCTGGCCAGGCGAAACGTGCAAGCCAGCGCCAGTTCCAAGCCTCCGCCCAAGGCATAGCCGTTGATGGCCGCGATGACCGGCTTGGGGAACAACTCGATGGCGCGGAACAACGCCTGGCCGCGCAGGCCATAATCGCGGCCGGCGATCGGCTCCAGGCGCGCCAGCTCGCCGATGTCGGCGCCGGCGGCAAAGGCCTTGTCGCCGGCCCCGGTCAGAATGATCGCCCGCACGGCATCGTCATCGCGCAGTTGGGCGAACGCCTGGGACAATTCCTGTATGGTTTGGGCGTTGAGGGCGTTGAGCTTCGCGGGCCGGTCCAGGGTTACGCGCGCCAAAGGCGCCTGAATTTCCAATCGTACGTTTTCCATAGATCTGTATTTTTGGCCCGCGGCGGCCGGAACTGGCGCACCGGCGCGGGGTTCGAATTGTTTGGCGCGGGCCCGGCCCCGCCTGCGGCGGGGCGCGCAACGGGTCTGCAAGCGCGGGCTGTTTGGGGTTAGCTCAGCTTCATGGGTTGCGGTTCGCCGCCTTGGCGGTAGTCGTAGAAACCGCGTCCGGCTTTCTTGCCGCTCCAGCCGGCGAGGACCATGCGTTTCAAAAGCGGCGGGGGCGCGAAGCGCCGCTCCCGGAACTCCTGAAACATGATCTCGGCGATGTAGTAGGTGGTATCCAAGCCGACAAAATCCAGCAGCGTGAGGGGGCCCATGGGATAGCCGCAACCGAGCTTCATGCCCTGGTCAATATCCACGATGGAGCCGACGCCTTCTTCCAGCGCCCGTACCGCGTCCAGCAGGTAGGGCACGAGCAGGCGGTTGACAATGAATCCGGTGCGGTCGCCGGTGCGAACCGGGGTTTTGCCGAGGGAACGGGCAAAAGCAACGGCCCGCTCGAAGACTGCCTCATCGGTGGCCACGGTGCGGGCCACCTCGACCAGCTTCATGAGCGGGACGGGGTTAAAAAAGTGCAGGCCCACGAAGCGCTCCGGCCGGCGCGTGGAGGCCGCCAACTCGGTGATGGAAAGCGAACTGGTGTTGGAAGCGAAGATCGCCGCGGGCGGCAGGCGCTCATCCAATTGGCGGAAGACCTCCTGCTTGGCGGCAAGATTTTCCACCACGGCTTCGATGACGAACTGCGCCTTTTCCAGATCGCGCAGGTTGGTGGTGGGGTGCAGGCGGCGCTGCGCGGCCGCGGCCTGTTCCGCCGTCAGCACGCCCTTGGCGGCGAATTTTTCCCAGGATTTGTGAATGGCCGCCAAGCCGGGCTTCAGCCGTTCCTCGCTGGTCTCCAGCACATGGGTTTCATAACCGGCTTGGGCGCAGACCTGGGCAATGCCGCTGCCCATCAATCCGCACCCCAGAACCGCGATTTCCTTGAGATCAGGTTCAGGCATAAATTCAGTTCGTCGGGACCTTAGGCCGCGCGCTCGACGATCATGGCGATGCCCTGACCGCCGCCGATGCAGGCGGTGGCCAGCCCATAGCGCAGGCCGCGGCGCGCCAGTTCGTAGAGCAGCGTCAGCACCAAACGCGTGCCGGTGGCGCCGAGGGGATGGCCAAGGGCGATGGCGCCGCCGTTGACGTTGACCCGCTCGCGGTCCAAGCCCAGCTCCCGCTCGACGGCCAAATATTGCGCGGCGAAGGCCTCATTCACCTCGATCAAATCCATTTCCGCCAACCGCATGCCGGCTTTGGCCAGGGCCGCTTGCGAGGCGGGCACGGGACCGCGGCCCATGCGGCGGGGCTCGACGCCGGCGACGGCCCAGGAAATGATTCGCCCCAGCGGCGGAAGGCGCCGCTTGCGGGCCTCCTCGGCGCTGGCGATGACGACGGCGGCGGCCCCGTCCACCATGCCGCTGGCATTGCCGGCGGTGACGGCGCCGTCCTGGGAAAAGGCCGGCGGCAGCGCGGCCAATTTTTCCAAAGTGGTGTCCGGCCGCAGATGATTGTCGGCGGAGAATGTCTTGCCCTCGCCCAGCGGGACCGGGGTGATCTCCGCGGCAAGTTTTCCCGCCGCCTGGGCCGACGCGGCCCGCTGCTGGCTGAGCAGGGCGTAGGCGTCCTGGCACGGGCGGCCAATGCCCAAGTCCTGAGCCAGCCCTTCCGCGGTCTGGGCCATGGTCAGGCCGCAGTAGCTGTCCAACAGCGCCACCATTAATGCGTCTTCCAGCCGCCCTTCACCCAAGCGAAACCCTTCGCGGGCGCCGCGGATGACATGGGGCGCCTGGGACATGCTTTCCGTGCCGCCGGCCAGCGCCAGCGCCGCCTCCTCCAATTGGATCAGTTGCGCCGCGGTAACAATCGCTTGCACGCCGGAGCCGCAGATGCGGTTGACGGTCAAGGCGGGCGTGGTGACCGGCAGCCCGGCTTTCAAACCGACGTGGCGCGCGCCATACAGGGCGTCCCCGCTGGTTTGCAGCGCGTTGCCCATCACCACATGGTCCAGATCTTCCGGCGCCACGCCCGAGCGCTTGACGGCTTCGGCGGCGGCCACCGCCCCCAGCTCGAGCGCCGATATTTTTTTCAACTCGCCCATGTAGCGCGCCATGGGCGTGCGCGCGCCGGCTACGATCACCACTTCCTTCGCCGCCATCTCGCCTTCATTCTATGCCCCTGGCCTGGAGGGCCGTCTAACCGAACGGTCACAACCCGCCGCTTCGCGCTACATTCGAAGCAGGGAGCCAGCCGGCCCCGGCGCCGGCGAACCCGCTGCCGCCGCAACACCGCGGGGCGCCGCCCAGCAAGGAGAATCCACCCATGCAAATCCGCAACCTCGGCGCTTCCGGCCTGCGCGTGTCGGCCATCGGCCTCGGCTGCAACAACTTTGGTGGCCGTTTGGATTTGGAGGCCAGCCGCACGGTCATTCATCGCGCGTTGGATGCCGGCATCACGCTGTTCGACACCGCCGACATTTATGGCGAGCGCGGCGGCTCCGAGACGGTCCTGGGCAAGGTGCTGGGCGCCCGCCGGCAGGAGATCGTGCTGGCGACCAAATTCGGCGGCGCGATGGATGACTCCGGCCGGCTCAAGGGCGCCTCGCGCGGCTACATTGTCCCTGCCGTGGAAGCCAGCCTGCGCCGCCTGCAAACCGATTGGATTGACCTCTACCAGATCCATTTCCCCGATCCGCTGACGCCGATCGAAGAAACGCTGCGGGCGCTGGACGACCTGATTCGCGCCGGCAAGGTGCGCTACATCGGCTGCTCCAACCTGCCGGCCTGGCAGATGGTGGAGGCGCAATGGACCGCCCGCGACCGGCAGCTGACCCCATTCGCCAGCGGGCAATACGAGTACAGCATATTAGTGCGGCAGCTCGAAGCCGAGTTGCTGCCCGCGATCGAGGCCTACCGGATGGGCCTGTTGCCTTATTTTCCATTAGCCAATGGACTATTAACCGGAAAGTACCGTGCCGGCCAAAGCGCGCCGGCCGGCACCCGGCTGGCAACCTCCAAAGGATTGGCGGCGCGGTACTTAACCCCTGGCAATTTAGAGCTTTCGGCCCGGCTGGAGGGGTTTGCCCAGGAACGCGGGCACACGCTGCTGGAGCTGGCGTTTAGCTGGCTGCTGGCCCGGCCGCAGGTAGCCAGCGTGATTGCCGGCGCGACCCGGCCGGAACAAGTCAGCCAAAACGCCGCGGCCGGCGGCTGGGAGCTGACGGCGGGAGATAGGGCGGCGCTGGCGCCGTTGCTGGCTGCTTAGGGCGGGCGGCGGGGACGGGAACCGCCACGCCGATGACCACTCCCCGCGCGGCGCTGCGGGGCGCGTTGACAAGCCCGGCCGGCTCTTTTACTCTTAGAAATTGCCCTGCTGCGTTCGCCGAGCGGTTCGTGCGCGCGGGCAAGGGCCGCCCTGGCTAGCGCGGGGCCTCTAGCGGAATCCGCCGCCGGCGGGAGCCGATCGGGAGACAACCAGATAATGAGCACGTATTTTCCCCGAGCCGCGGAGCTCGGCCAATCTTGGTATGTGGTGGACGCCGAAGGCGAGGTGCTGGGGCGTTTGGCGTCGCGGGTGGCCCGCCTGCTGCGCGGCAAGGACAACCCTCGCTTCACGCCGTTTCTGTCCACCGGTGAGCACGTGGTGGTGATCAACGCCGCCAAGGTCAAGATCACCGGCCAGAAGCTGCAAGACAAAATGTACCACCGCTTCACCGGCTATCCCGGCGGCCTCCGGACGCAGCAGATGCGGCATCGCATGGCGGCGCATCCGGAGCGCGTGGTGCAAGATGCGATTGAGGGCATGCTGCCCAAGAACCGGCATGGCAAGCATCTTGCCGATCATTTGCACGTTTATGCGGGCGCGCAGCATCCCCACGCGGCGCAGAAGCCCCAAGCGGCGCGGCTGGTGAAGTCCCGCGCGGCCGCCCAGGAGTCGAAATAATCATGGCCGATTTGGTCCAATACCGCGGCACCGGACGCCGCAAAACCTCCGTCGCCCGCGTCATTCTCCGCCCCGGCAGCGGCCAAGCCAAGGTCAATGGGCGCGCCTGGGAGATCTACTTTCCCAGCGACGCGCTGCGCGTCGCCGCCCGCCAGCCG
Organism: Acidobacteriota bacterium; assembly: GCA_027315185.1. Lineage (GTDB taxonomy): Bacteria > Acidobacteriota > Terriglobia > Terriglobales > SCQP01 > JAKAUF01. Next base: position 4,116 of record DAHUYO010000001.1, on the reverse strand, counting down.
CTACAAACCCTGGAGCTGGGCAGCCAGTTCGATTTGCTGATCCGGGTCAGCGGCGGCGGCATCGCCAGCCAAAGCGGCGCGGTGCGCATGGGCATCGCCCGCGCCTTGCTGGACTACAACGCCGACCTGCGCAGCCGGCTGCGCGCGGAGGGCTTTCTGACCCGCGACTCGCGGATGAAGGAGCGCAAGAAGTACGGGCAAAAGGGTGCGCGCAAGCGGTTCCAGTTCTCCAAGCGCTAGCTTGGCTTATCTCTCCCTGCGGGGACAACAAATCCCGGGCGCCGGGATTGCAAACTTGACGAGGAGGTTGTTTGGCCACCATCACCATGAAAGAGTTGCTCGAAGCGGGGGTTCACTTCGGGCACCAAACCAAGCGCTGGAACCCGAAAATGAAGCCCTACATTTTCGGCGAGCGCAACGGCATCTACATCGTGGACCTGCAAAAGACGCTGAAGCTGTTCAAGGACGCCTCGCGCTTCGTGCAGGAACAAGCCGCCCAGGGCAAAAGCGTGCTGTTCGTCGGCACCAAGCGGCAGGCGCAAGACGCCATCGCGGAGGAAGCCTCCCGCTGCCAGATGTTCTATGTCAACCAGCGCTGGCTCGGCGGCTTGCTGACCAACTGGGTGACGATTCAGAAATCCATCAAGCGCTTCAAGGAAATCGAGGAAATGGCCACCGATGGGCGGTATGAAATGCTGCCCAAGAAGGAAGTCATCAAGCTGGAGCGCGAGCGCAAGCACCTGCAACTGAACCTGGCCGGCATCAAGGACATGCCGGGGCTGCCCAACGTGCTGTTCTGCATTGACTCCAACAAGGAGCAGATCGCCGTCCGCGAGGCGCGCAAGCTGGGCATTCCGGTGGTGGCCGTGGTGGACACCAACTGCGACCCCAGCGAAGTGGATTACGTCATTCCCGGCAACGATGACGCGCTGCGGGCCATTCGCCTGTTCGCGTCGCGCATCGCCGACGCCTGCCTGGAGGGCCGGCAAATGATGGACGCGGCGGGCCAGCCGCTCACCGCGGGCGAACTCAGCGCCCCGGCCGAAGGCGAGGAAGTCACGCCGGATATCGCCGAGTACGTCGCGCAATACGAAGCCGACCGCAAGTACGGCGGCTATGACGAGGAAAGCGAGTCGCGCGACGCCGCAAAGGATGAAGCCGCTGAAGCGGAGGCTAAGCCGCCCGCAAGCGAGGACGACGCCACGCCCGCGGCGGAAGCCTAGGCCGCCGGCGCCGACCAGAGATTTTGCCGCCCATTTTTTTGTTGCCCCATGGAAATCAACGCCGCATTGGTTAAGCAGCTCCGGGATCGCACCGGGGCCCCCCTGATGAACTGCCGCGACGCCCTAGTCGAGGGCGGCGGCGACCTGGCCCAAGCCGAGGTCATCCTGCGCAAAAAGGGCATTGCCGCCGCCGCCAAGAAAGCGGGACGGGCCGCCAACGAAGGCGCGGTGGGCGCCTATATCCACGCCGGCGGGAAGATCGGCGTGCTGGTGGAGATCGCCTGCGAGACCGATTTCGTGGCCCGCACCGAGGATTTTCAAACGTTGCTGCACGACGTTGCGATGCACATCGCGGCGGCCAATCCCCGGTTTCTGTCGCGGGAACAGGTGACGCCGGAGGTGCTGGAGAAGGAGAAGGAGATCTACCGGGCGCAGGTGCAGAGCTTAGGCAAGCCGGCCGCCGTGGTGGAGAAGATCGTCGAGGGCAAGCTGGCCAAATTCTACGAGGAGTTTTGCCTGCTGGACCAGCGCTTCATCAAGGACGACAAGGTCAGCGTGGGCGAATTGGTGGCCAGCCACGTCTCCAAGTTCGGCGAAAACGTCGCCATTCACCGCTTCGCCCGCTACAAGGTCGGCGAGGAGTCCTAGCGGCCCCAGTCCCATGTCCACGCCCGCCTACCACCGGGTTCTGCTCAAGCTTTCCGGCGAGGCTTTGGCCGGGGGCGAGCGTTTTGGCGTGGATCCGGCGCGGATGGGCGACTTGGCGGCGGAGATCGCCGGCGTCCAGAAAATCGGCGTGCAGGTGGCGCTGGTGCTGGGCGGGGGAAATTTTTTTCGCGGCGTGGCGCTCCAGGCGCGGCAAATGGACCGCGTGGCGGCCGACCACATGGGCATGCTGGCCACGGTCATCAACGGACTGGCCATGCAGGATGCGCTGGAAAGCCGCGGCGTGAGCACGCGGCTGATGAGCGCCATCCAAATGCATCAGGTGGCGGAGCCGTTCATTCGCCGCCGCGCCATCCGCCACCTGGAGAAGGGACGGGCGGTGATCTTCGTCGGCGGCACCGGGAATCCCTATTTTTCCACCGACACCGCCGCCGCGCTGCGCGCCATGGAGATCAAGGCGGAGGTCATTCTGAAGGGCACCAAGGTGGACGGCATCTATGACGCCGATCCGGTCAAGGTCGCCGGCGCGCATCGCTTCGAGACGATTGACTACCGGGAGTTCATCGCCCGCAATCTGCGCGTGATGGATATTTCCGCCGTCTCGCTGTGCCAGGACAACCAGCTGCCGGTGATCGTCTTCGATCTGCACCGCGCGGGCAACATCCGCCGCGTGGTCTGCGGCGAAAACGTCGGCTCGCGCATCGCCGCGCCCGCCACGGCCGAAGAAGCGCGCTAATCGCCGCCCGCCGCGCCGCGGTCCGCGGCCGGGCTGCCGCGAACGCGGGCGTCCGCCCCACGCCATTCGCTATAATCCACGAGGGGCAGGCATTTTGCCCGCCCAATCTTGATTGCGAGGTCTTCATGCCCGTCGTCTCCGCCTCCGTGCCGGCCCTGCGCGAACTTTTTCAGAACCTGACCAGCCGCATGGAGAAAGCCGTGGGCGACTTCCGCGCCGCGCTGGCGTCGGTGCGGACCGGCCGCGCGTCCATCCATTTGCTGGACGGCGTACGCGTCGAGTATTACGGAACCGAGATGCCGCTGAACCAGGTGGCGACGGTGCACGCTCCCGACGCGCAACTGATCACCATTCAGCCCTACGACGCCAGCACCCTGGGGGCGATCGAAAAAGCCATCCGCGCCGCCGACCTGGGGCTGAACCCCGCCAATGACGGCAAGCTCATCCGCCTGCCGGTGCCGCCGCTGAACGAGGAACGCCGCAAAGAGCTGGTCAAGCATTTGCACAAGGTTCTGGAGGATCACCGCACCGCGATCCGCAACATCCGCCGCGACGGCAACGACGGGGTGAAAAAGCTGAAGGCGGAAAAGAAAATCAGCGAGGACGAGGAGCGGCGGGCGCACGAGGACATCCAGAAGCTGACCGACGCGGAATTGGAAAAGCTGGAGAGCTCCGCGGCGGCGAAGGAGAAGGAAGTTCTCACGGTTTAGCGGGTTATCGCGCGGTCTAGCGGGCCACCGCGGCGCGGGGCCGCCGGCCCAGCACACTGGGGAGAGGCGCAAGCGGGCGGGGACTGCCGGCAGCGCCGGCGGCCAACGTTCCCAATCCGGTTCCGGGCCCTCCCGGCCGGGGTCCGGCGCCAAAGTCCAATGTTCTAGGGCCTAACATTCGCGGTGCTACAGCGGCTGTTCTACCCTGTCCAGGCGCGGCCCAGTTCCGCGGCCTCGCCAAGCCGGCGCCGGGCCCGCGCGGCCGGGCTCTAGTCCGAAGCTGCCACGGCAAGCTGCGGCTGCGGAATGAATGGGCAACTTCGCATCCCCGCAACGCGGCCGCCTCCAGCGCCGCGGAACCGACTCGGCTAGGGATCGAGTCCCGCCCGCGCGAAGCCCCGCCCATGCTCGCCGCGGCTGGCCACGCGGACCGCCGCGGACGTAGAGTCGCGTCCCGTGGTCAGGCCGCGCGCCGGCCCGCCGATGGAAAGGCTGGCTCCACCGCTTTTGGAATCGCGTTGAGCACGAACTGCGCCATCTCCTCTTCTTCCTGGCGGATTCGGTCGAACTCCGGAACGTGCTCGGCGTGATTGACGTTGCGCGCGATTTCTCCCAGCGCCAGGTATGTCGCGGCTTCATAGTGCTCCACGGAGTAATCGGCCAATGCCTTGGCCAGCGCCTGATCGGAGCGCTCGGCCTCAATTGCCTCCCGCACCTTGCCGACGACGCCGGGCGTGATGGGCGGCTGCACGTTGGATTTGGCGACGGTGGGCTGACCACC
>DAHUYO010000019.1 GCA_027315185.1 Acidobacteriota bacterium | reverse complement strand
GGGGCGGTTGTGGGATGAGGGCAAGCAATTGCGGATCTTGTGGCGTTCCGGCTGGGCGCTGCCGGTGCGCATCGCCGGGCCACGGGAAGCCCCAGCAGATGGCGCGACGGCGCGAGCGGACTGGGGGCCCGCGCCGCCAGGGGTGAAATGGGTGGGGAATCTAGCGCCGGCCGACATGCAACGGCTGCTCGCCGGGGCGGAGGTGTTTATCGTGCCCAGCCGCTATGAGCCGTTCGGCCTAGGGGCATTGGAAGCGGCGCGGCACGGCTGCGCGCTGCTGCTGAATGACATTCCATCGCTACGGGAGGTCTGGGGCGATGCGGCGGCCTATTTTGCCCGCGATGACGCCGTGGCGCTGGGAAGGGAATTGCAGCAATTGGCGGCCCAGCCCAGCCGGCGGCAACGGTTGGCCAGGGCGGCGGCGCGCCGCGCCCGGGAGTGCTACGGGCGGGAGTTGATGGTGCGGCGCTACCTGGCCGCCTATGCCCGCGTGCGGGGGCATGCGCGCGCCGGCGCGCGAGCGTGAACGCCGTGGACATTCGGATTTTCGCCCATTCTTGGCTGGCCGACTGGAATCATGGGAATGCGCATTTTTTGCGTGGATGGGCCCGCGCGCTGGTGCGGCGCGGACACCGCTTGAAGTTGTACGAGGCGCTGCCGGGCCCGTGGGGAGATTGGTCTTTGGCCAATTTGGTGCGCGAAGAGCCGCTCGCGGCCATGACCACGATCGCCGAATTCCGCGCCACCTACCCGGAGTTGGAGGTTGAATTCTATCCGCTCGGGCCGGCAGGGGAGGTTTGGCTGCCAACCGCCGTGCAGGGCGCGGAAGTGGTGATTGTGCACGAATGGAATCGCCCGGCGTTGTTCCACTCCCTGGCTAAGCTGCGGCGGCGCCATCGATTCATGCTGCTGTTGCACGACACCCATCACCGCGGACAGACCGATCCGGACAGGCTGGCCGCTCTGCCGCTCAAGGATCTCGATGGCGTGCTGGCGTTTGGCGAGTCGTTGCGGCGATTGTACGAGCGGCGGTGGGGAGTGCGGGCGTTTACCCTGCACGAGGCGGCTGATGCGGAGGTGTTTGCGCCCGGAGCGCAGACGGGCGAGCGAGAAGGCGTTCTTTGGATCGGCAACTGGGGCGATGAGGAACGAACCGGGGCGCTGCACGAGTATTTGTTGCAGCCAGCGCAGCGGCTGCCGGGAATACGCTTTGCGGTTCATGGGGTGCGGTATCCGCCGAAGGGGCTGGCGGAATTGCGCGCTCGGGGCATCGGCGTTCACGGCTATCTGCCCAATCTGCGTGCCGCGGCGGCGTACCGCGCCTGCGCCGTGGCGTTACACATTCCTCGAGCGCCGTATGCGGGAGCATTGCCGGGCATTCCGACGATTCGCATTTTCGAAGCTCTGGCTTGCGGCGCCGCGCTGATTACGGCGCCATGGAGCGACGTGGAAGGTTTGTTTCAGATGGGGACGGATTACGTGCTGGCCAAAAACGGTGGTGAATGCACGGCGATGATCGCGGAATTGAACCGCGACACCGGGACGGCGCGGCGATTGGGAAATCAGGGGCGAGCGCGCATTTTGCAGCGCCATACCTGCGCCCACCGGGCGCGGGAACTGGAGGCGATCGTGGCGGAGATCGCCGGGGCCACGGGAAATGGCGTCGCGCAAGGTGCGATGGCGAGCGGTGTGGTGCGGGAAGGGGTGGTGCGATGAAGATCTTTGCCTTTGGCTCCAGCCTGGTGTCCTGCTATTGGAACGGCGCGGCGACCTATTACCGCGGCATTTACCAGGGCCTGCACGCGCTGGGGCACCAGATTACGTTTGCCGAGCCCGATATCTATGGACGCCAGGAACACCGGGACGAAGAGGGGAACTACAGCTATGCCGATGTCCGCGTCTACCGGGGCCGCGACGAGTTGGATGCGTTATTGGAAGAGGCGGCCGACGCGGAGCTGCTGGTCAAGCATAGCGGCATCGGCGCCGACGACGACTATGTGGCGGCGGGAGTGGTGCGGGCGGCGGGGCTGGGCAGGGCGCGGGCGGCGTATTGGGATGTGGACGCACCGGCCACGCTGGCGGAAATGGCGGCCCATGATCGGCACCCTTTGCGCTCTCTGCTTTCCGCCTTTGATTTGGTATTTACCTATGGTGGCGGCGCCGCCGTTGTGGAGGGCTTTCGGCGCTACGGCGCGCGCAGTTGTCATCCGATTTACAACGGATTCGATCCCACGACGCACCATCCGGTGGCGCCGGCGCGGGAGTTCGCCTGCGCCGCGAGTTTTGTCGGCCATCGGCTGCCCGACCGCGAGGCGCGGGTGGAGGAATTCTTTCTCCAGCCCGCGGGCCGGATGCCCGATTTAGCCTTTCTGCTCGCCGGCGCGGGATGGCAAGAACGCGCGTTGCCCGCCAACGTGCAATATACCGGGCACGCGCCCAGCCGCTGGCACAACGCTATCAACAGCTCCGCCCGGATCGTGCTGAACATCAACCGGGCCAGCATGGCGGAATGCGGGTATTCGCCGCCGACCCGCATCTTCGAGGCGGCGGGCGCCGGGGCCTGCATCGTGAGCGATGCGTGGGCCGGAATGGAGGCATTTTTCGCGCCGGGGGAAGAAATTTTGCCGGCGCAGGATGGCAAGCAGGTCGAAGGGTACATCCGGTCGCTGGGCGCGGAGGAAGCCGCGGCGATCGGCGCCCGGGCCCGTGCGCGGGCCCTGGCAGAACACACCTACGACCGCCGGGCCCAGGCCGTGGACGCGATCCTGCGCGCCGCGACCGAGGGGGAGAGCAGAGGCGCGCCATGAAGCAATTGGTCGTGTTCGGCCTAACCATCACGTCTTCCTGGGGCAATGGGCATGCCACTACCTACCGGAGTTTGCTGGCGGGATTGCACCGGCGGGGCTGGCGGGTGCTGTTCTACGAGCGTGATGCTCCTTGGTATGCCGCGAATCGCGATTGGAGCAGGTGCGAGTTCGCGGAGATTCGCATGTACCGGCAATGGGAGGAGGTGCGAACCGAGGCGCTGACGGAAGTGGAGCGCAGCCAGGCGGCGCTGGTCGGCAGCTACTGTCCCGACGGCGCGGTGATCTTGGACGAGTTGCTGCAACGGTGGCAGGCGGATGGGCCGGTGGTAGGGTTTTACGACATTGACACGCCTGTGACGCTGGAATACTTGCAGCGCAGAGGCTGTGCCTATTTGCGCGTTGAACAGATTCGTTGCGTGGATCTGTACCTCAGTTTCACGGCGGGACCGATGCTGAGCCATTTGGAGCGGCATTGGGGCGCGCGCCGTGCCCGCGCCTTGCATTGCTGCTGCGATCCGGAAGTCTATTGTCCGGGTGCGGCGGAACGGCAATGGGAGTTGGGGTACATGGGAACCTATGCCGCGGACCGGCAGGGGAAATTGGAGCGATTGGTGCTGGCGCCGGCGCGCCGGTTGCCTGGCCTGCGGTTTGCCGTGGCGGGTCCCATGTATCCGCCCCAGGCGTGGCCCGCCAACGTGTTGCGGAAAGAACATCTGGGTCCGGGCGAGCACGCGGATTTTTACCGCGCCTGCCGGTTTTGCATGAACCTTACGCGCCAGGCGATGGTGGCCTGGGGATATTCACCGAGCATCCGCCTCTTCGAAGCAGCTGCATGCGGAGCCCCAATCGTGACGGATCCGTGGCCGGGCCTTGCGGCATTTTTTCGACCCCGGCAGGAAATATTCTTGGCCGAGAGCACGGAGGAGATGATCTCGCTGCTGGCCGATACCGGCGAGGCCGAAGCCGCCCGTGTCGGCGCCGCCGGGCGGCAGCGGGTCTTGCAGGAGCACAGTGGTGAGCACCGCGCAAAGCAATTGGAGAGCTACCTAGCGGAGTGCGACTAAAGGGCCGCCCCACTTTCGCCTAAAGGCTGCGCCCCTACGACGGCGACGGGAACCCGTGGGGTTGAATGCGGCCCGGAATTCGGATGGTTCGAGGCGCCATTCGATTTGTGGAAGGAAAGGTCGGCGCAATTTCCAAAACATGGAATTTTCGTGGACACCAGCAAAGGCCCAGGCATCGCAACTGCGAAACGCGCGAGGATCGTCATCCGCGCGCGCAAGGAGGGGGCGCAACGATGCCGAAAGCTGGTTGGGGAGCATGGGTCATGATGGCCATTTTGACCGCTGCCTGCGCGTGCGCACGGCCGTTAGCAGCGCAAATGCCGAACGCAACGACTTCGGTGCAGGGCGAATTGGAGGACGATGCGGGCGCGCCGCTGCCGTATGCCAACGTGGAATTGGAGAGCTGGTCGGGTCAGCCCATGGGCACGGCAGTGACCGATGGGGGGGGATCGTTTACGTTCCAGGGCATTCCGCCGGGCATGTACCGCTTGCGCGGCAGCTATCGTGGCCAGGCTTTTGAGAGCGACTTTGCCGCCAATAACCCCGGAGTGATCACCATCGTCCGGACACACGTGGGAATGCGTCGGGCGGCGAAACCGGCGGCCAATCCGGCCGGGGACGTCGTTTCCATGAACGATTTGGCCGCACCCAAGGCGGCCAAGAAGTCTCTGCGACAAGCGCGCGCCGCATTGCGGCGTCATCGGATGAGGCAGGCCATGCGGCTGGGCAGCAAAGCGGTGGCGGCGGCCCCGCATTGGGGTGAGGCGCGGATGTTTCGGGGCGTGCTGTGGATGGAGCAGGGACAATTCCGGTTGGCGGAACAAGATCTACGCGCAGCGGTGGCGGCGAATCCGAATAACGCGATGGCGTTGACCGCGCTAGGAGCCGATTATGAGCGGCAGCACCAACTGCGCAGCGCGGGGTTTTACCTGCAACGCGCAGTGCAGGTCCAGCCGGGCCTATGGCAGGAGTACTTTGAGATGGCGCAGCTAGAGTTGGACGAAAATCACCCGCACGCGGCAATCGCGGCGGCGGGGCGGGCGCTAGCGACCATTCCAGCCGGACCTGCGGCGGCGCACCTGTTGCGCGCGAATGGGTACATTCGCTTGCGGCGGTGGGAGGCGGCGAAGAGGGATATTGAGCTGTACCTTCAGGTAGCGCCGCATGGAAAGTACGCGGTGGCCGCGAAGCAAACGCTCGGCGAGATCCAAGGCCTGCAAAGGAGCCAGCCGCAGGCGCCACCACGGTAGATTCCCTCCGTACCATCGGCCACTGGCCGTCCGGTCGGGTTAGCCCGATCTAACCTGGCCCAGAGGGCAGAAAACGGCGGAAAAGTGGCAGAGATTTTCCCTTTTCCGGCGCATGCAGCGAGGTAAAATGGTGGAAAGTAAACCGTTTACGCTGCATGGCCGAAACGGCCCGTGAGGTGCAGCGGGTGTGGTGAGCAATTTGGTGAAGCGCAAAAAGGGGACGCGATGATTTATCCAATTGCCGTGTTGGCGCTGGCTTGCCTGGGACTGGGGTACGGGGTGTTTGCGTTTGCCCACGGCCGCTTGATCGGCATTGATGTGGCGGAATGGGAACGGCTGCATGCGAGCGGGCTGCTGGAGCGCAACAACAGCTTGGCTCAGGATTTCCGCACGGTCACCTATCTGTTGCAAACGATTTCCGGCGCAGTGGAAATGGAAACAGAACCTTGGGTTCGAGGGTATTTCACGGTCTTGCGGGGCTTGCAGAGCGTGGCCGGGTCGGCGCGACCGCTGCAACAAGAGCTGCGGCGGCTGGTTGCGTATCAAGCAGTGCAGTACCGCCTGGCCTGCGCCCGCATGGCGCAAGTTGCCGCTGACTAACCCGCGGCCGTAACGCTATCCCGCACTGAGGTTCGGGTGCATGGCGGCTGAACCTGCCTTGGGCGCCGCTGGGTGGCGGCGGCTTGCTACACTGGGTGTGGCGATGACCGAAGCCCAATGCCGGGAAGCGATCCGGAGCCGCGCCCACGCCGCCGGACTCGACGTCCTATTCCTGCTTCCGGGACAGTTGGGCGACGGGGGATCCGTGCAAGCGATCTTCCTGGTGGAGGATTTCGATTCCGAATTGGAGTGCTTCGCGCCGGAAGTAGCGACGCCGGCCCATATCGAGGCGGCGGTGGCGCGGGCCCAGCAGGTACTGGGAGATCGTTCGGGTTGTGAGATCGTGCACGCGGGGAACGGGGTGTTTCGCTGTGTGCGGCACGAAGCCGAGTGCGACACCGGCGAGGAACGCGATCCGGTGAACCGGCAAACGCTCCGCTGGACCGCATATTGTCCGCACGGAGCGGTGACACAAACCTTCTATCTCGCCAGCCGTTAAGCGCACGGCGGCGCACCGCCAGTGCCAGGGCAGTAAATCGGACCGGCCGGGCGGCCAGTTCCGAATCCGTGGCGCGAACGCTAGGATCATGCATCGCGTCTGCGCGCCATGACCCTCCGTCGCAAGCTCTTCGTCGCTGCATTGGCATGGACCGCGCTGGCATGGTTGGGGGAAGTGCTGGCGCGCTGGACCGGGCCCGGTTTGGGTTTTGCGCCTCCGTTTTGGCCGGCGGCGGGAGCGGGCATGGCGCTGATGTGGCTATGGGGCGAAAACGGCATCGTCGGCGCGATCCTGGCCGGCGGTGTCGTGGCGGCTTGGCTGCCGGGACATCCCGCCAGCGCTGCGGCCGGCGCCAGCGATGCGATTTGGAACGCGGCGGCGCTGTGGCTGACGGTTAAATGGTTGCGGCGCATGCGGTGGGACGGCGGGATGGCCACCATTTCAGCCGTGGCGATGTTCTTGGCCGCGGCGGCGAGCGCAGGGATGCTGGCCGCGGGCGGCGCAACGCTGCTGTGGTTCGGGCTGGGCAGTTTGCCGCGTCAGCCGGCGGCCTGGGCGCTGACCGTGAATGCGCTGGGCCAGGCGCTGGGAATCGTGGCTACGGTTCCGCTGGTATTGGCGTGGCGGCGGCGCGGATGGCGGCTGCCGGCATGGAAGGTTTGGCTGGAAGCCGGCGTCATCTTGGCGTTGCTGGTGGTGATGCTGCGCGTGTTCTACCTTTCCATGGGGCACCACCGGCTGGGTCCGCTGCCATTACCCGTCATTCCGGTCGTGGTGTGGGCGGCGCTGCGGCTCGGCGGTTCCGGCATTTGCATGATCGGTTGGAGCACGCTGGCGGCCACGTTGTACCGATTTCGCCATGTCGTCTCCCCCCATCCGATGGCGGCCTACGTGATGGCCATTCTGATCGCCACAGCGACCGGGTTGCTGTTGGCGGGAACATGGGCGGAACGGGAAGGGGCGCGGTGGGCGCTGCAAGCATCGGAACGGCGGTTTCGCGCCATGGTGGAACGCAGCGGGGATGCGTTCGCGCTCCTGAGCCGGGACGGCAGCATTCTTTATGGGGGGCCGTCCACGAGCCGCCAGACGGGATATGCGCTGGACGAAGTAGTCGGCCGGGGCGCCGCGGCGTTTCTTCATCCCGCGGATCGGCGCGCCGTAATGGTCCATATGGCGCGGCTCCTGCGGCAAAACAACGGCAGCGTGCGGTTTACGTGTCGCGCGCGTTTCGCCGATGGACGCTGGCATTGGGTGGAAGCGCAAGCCACCAACCTTTTGGCGGCGTCGGAGATCAGCGCAGTCGTGGTCAATTACCGCGACGTGAGCGAGCGCCGGCGGCTGGAGGCGAATTTATTGCAGGCTCAGAAGCTGGATGCGGTGGGGCGTTTAGCCGCCGGCGTCGCCCATGAGTTTAATAATCTGCTGACCATCATCCACGGGCGCGCCGATCTATTGCTGCACCGGGCCGACAACGGAGATGCATACAGCGGTCTCCAGCAGATTCTACGCGCCAGCGACCAGGCCGCGGCGCTGACGAAGCGGCTGTTGGCCTTTAGCCAGCAGCAACCGTCGGCTTCGCGCGAACTGGATTTGAATCAGCTTCTCCTGCGCTTGGAGCCGGACATCCGCGAGTTGCTGGGCAGCAGCACTGCGCTGCGATTGAGCTTAGCTCCGCATCTGCCGTTGTTATATGCGGATCCTGCGTCCGTCGAGCAGATCGTGCGGCATTTGGCCAGCAATGCGCGGGACGCGCTCAATACCGGCGGCGAAGTCAGTCTGCGCACCGAATGTGCCGGCCCCGAGTCGGGCGCCGGGAATCGCTGGGTCGAACTGGCCATCGCCGATAATGGCCGCGGCATGGACCCAGCAATGCAGGCGCGGGTGTTTGAGCCGTTTTCTAGCACCAAAGCGGTTGGCGAGGGCAGTGGGCTCGGCCTGGCCATGGTCTATGGGCTGGTGGCCGAGAGCGGCGGGACCATCAGCGTGGAAAGCGCTCCGGGTGCGGGCACCACCTTTCGCGTGTGCCTGCCGGTTATGGGCGATGGCCCTCGTCCCTTGGCCTTGCATCCGGCGCTCGCCGCCAGCCGGTTCGCCGCGACCAGGGCATAATTTGGCTTCATGCCCGATTTTTCCTCTCCCCTGCCATTGGCGGGTAAAGCGGCGTTGATCACCGGCGGAGCGCGGCGCATCGGCCGGGCGATCGCACTGGATTTGGCGCGCGCCGGCGCCGCCGTGGCGTTTACCTACCGAACATCCGCGGCGGATGCCTTTGAGACGGAACGGCAACTGCGGGGAATCGGCGCACCCTCGCTGGGAATCCAACTCGACTTGCGGCATAGTCACGCGATCCATGATGCCTTGGCCACCGCCCACGCGGCGCTGGGGCGGCTGGACATTATCGTGAATAACGCCGGACGGTACGAGGACGTGCCGTTCGAGGCGATCAGCGACGCGCAGTGGGATGCCATGCTGGAAGCGAATCTGCGGGCGCCGTTCCTGGTCAGCCGAGAAGCAGCGCCGATGTTGCGCGCCAATGGCGGCGGCCGGATCATCAATCTGGGATCCGTGGGCGCTTCCCGCGCGTTTCCCACCCATGCGCATTACTGCGCCTCGAAGGCCGGACTGGAACACCTGACGCGGGTGATGGCGCGCGCGTTGGCGCCGGAGATACAAGTCAACGCGGTTTCGCCCGGGCTGATCACCTTTGAACCGGAGTTGACGGCCTGGGAGCGGAAGATGGCGGCGCGGACGCCCATGCGCCGCGGCGGCAAGCCCGAGGAGGTCGCCGAGGCGGTGCGCTGGTTTGCCACCTGTAGCCGCTTCGTCACCGGCCAAGTGCTGCTCGTGGACGGTGGGCTATCGTTGGTGTAAGGCCTATGAAGTCGCATACGGAATATTGGACGTTTCATACGCGCAAGCACCGGGAGTACATCAACATCACGGATCGGCTGGCGAAGACGCTGGCGGCTACCGGCATGCAGGAGGGCATGGTCCTCGTTTCGGCGATGCACATTACCGCCGGCGTTTGGGTCAATGACGCCGAAGATGGGCTGTTGGCGGATATAGACGCCTGGCTGGAGCATCTCGCGCCGTACCGGGACGACTATCGCCATCACCGCACCGGAGAGAGCAACGGCGATTCCCATCTGAAGAGTCTATTGGTCCATCACCAAGTGATCGTGCCCATCACCCAGGGCCGCTTGGATTTGGGTCCTTGGCAGCAGGTCTATTACGCCGAATTTGACGGGCAGCGGCCCAAGCGGGTGATCGCCAAGTTCCTTGGCGAATAAATGGCGCGGGCCCCTTTGCCATCCCGTCCGGGCAGGATTCTGCTGCTTCATTTCGGCCAGATGGGCGATGCGGTGTTGGCGCTGCCCGCGGCGCGGGCGTTGCGGGAGGCCTACCCAGACGCCGAGGTGACGGTGCTGGCCGGACGGTCGGGCGCGGAGGTTTTCCGCTTGGCGGGTTTTTCTTCGGTCTGGGCGGTGGACCGTGCCGGCTGGCGGGATTCGCCCTGGCGGGCGGCGTGGGAGATACCGGCGCTGGTGGCCAAGCTGCGTGGGCGGCGATTTGATCTCACCGTGGACCTCCATTCCTACAAGGAGACCAACCTGCTCGCCTGGGCGGCCGGAGCGCCGGCGCGGGTGGCGATGTTGCGGCCCACCCGGTCGTGGCCGCGCTTGATTACCCATTCGCCGCCGCCGGACGACCCCACGGCGCATTTGCTGGACCGGTATTGCCGCGTGCTGGAGCCGTTGGGGATTACCGTTCCAGACCGCCAACCGCGCCTGCGGGCAGACACCGAGGTTCAGGGGTGGGCGGAGCGCGAATTGCCCGCGGAGCGGGCATGGTTGGGAATTTGCCCCGGGGCTGGCCACCCCAGCCGGCGGTGGCCCGCGGAAAGGTTTGCGGCCGCCGTGACCGCGTGGATCCAGCCGCTGACTCCAGAGCCGGGCGTCGTGATCTTTGCCGGGCCGGAGGAGGGTGAGGAGCAATTGGCTGGGTTGCGGGAGTTGCCAGGCGCCCGGATCTGCCGCGGACTTTCCATTCCCCAACTGGCGGCGGCCTTGGCGCGATGCCGCGTGGCGCTTACCAACGCCAGCGGTCCCTCTCATATTGCCGCGGCGGCGGGTTCCGCGGTGGTGACCGTCGGCGAAATCCCGATGTTTGATCCCGTCGGCCGGGTGATTCCGGTGCGTGCCAGGCGCTGGGTGAGGGACATTTCCGTTGCCGCCGTTGCGGAGGCATTGGCGGCGGCATGGCAGAGCCCAGCGGCTGCGCGTTCGCCCGGGTGATCAGGTCCGATCGCCTCCGGGCCATTGGAACGCCGTGGTTTGAGGAAGGCCCAGGCTCGCCAGCAAACGCGCAGTGAATTGCCGCACCGCGGCGTGCGGCGTAGTCGCGGCGTCGTAAAACGCCGGCATCACGGGAAAAATGATGCCGCCGGCTTCGCTGACGGCTAGCATGTTCCGCAGATGGATCACGCTCAGCGGCGATTCCCGCACCGCCAGCACGAGACGGCGGCGCTCCTTCAAGCAGACATCGGCGGCCCGTTCAATTAGATTGTTCGACAGCCCATGGGCGATCGCGGCCAGAGTTCCCATGCTGCATGGCGCCACCAGCATGCCATCGCTGGCGTAGGATCCGCTGGCGATATTGGCGGCAATGTCCTCCGGATCTAGATTCCGCAGCTTCGCCGGCAATGGACGGCATTCGGCCAGCGCGGCGGCCAACTCCGCGGCGGACTGGACGTTGTCCGCTACCGTCAGCTCCTCCTGGGCCACCCGCCGTGCATGGCGGGAGACGACGAAATTGAGATGTCCGACGCGTGGATCGGCGAGGAGCATTTGCAAAGCGCAGCGGCCGACCGCCGCGCCGCTGGCGCCGGTGACGGCCAAGGTAAGGTTCAGTCCTGAAGAGGAGGCCTCTGTCATTTTGCTTCTGTCCACCGGCTGCGCGCCGCTCCCACGGCCTGGCGCGAGAGGTCCCGCCCATCCCGCGTGCCGGTTACCGCCGCCGGCGCTTGGGAGTAGCGCATGGGCCCGCCCAGCGCGACCGCGGAGCCGCGGTGGCGCAGCAACTCGAACCATCATTGTAGCCATTGCGCCGGAGCGCAACCGAGGTAGTGACCGAGAGTGAGAAGCATTACACCAGTCGGCGACGAAGAGAATAGGGGCGCGCCCAGGCTAGGCGCCACCGCGCTCTGGAATGGCGCGGGCCGCGACGGCGTTCCCCTAGCCGCGGGGGCGGATTTCGCTTGCGGAATCCCACAATGTATGCAAAATAGGGGCGTCGGCCCGAGTAGCTGTCCAGGGTTGCCAGCCTGTGCTCGAGGAGATTCCCTGATGTCCCATGCTCGTTGGTTTTTGCCTACTCGACTTCTGCCAACCCGAATTGCGGCAACGCGCCGAGCGAGGATCCGGTTCGGCGCCGTGGCCTTCGCCGTTTCCGCGCTGGTGGCCACACCCCGAGCGAACTCCCAAGTCGTACCGAAAGCGGAGACGCAGGCCTTGCACTTCCGGTTTGTTGGTCCGATGCACGGCAATCGCGTCGCTGCCGGCGTTGGCGTGCCCGGCAATCCGAATGTCTATTACGCCGGCGCCAGCTCGGGCGGGGTTTGGAAAAGCTCGGATGGTGGGCTGCGGTGGCGGCCGGTCTTCGATCATGAGCCGGTGCAAGCGATCGGGGCGCTGGCGGTGGCTCCTAGCGCCCACAACGAGGTCTGGGCGGGCACGGGAGAAGCGTGGCTGATCCGCGCGAGCGATATGAGCGGCGATGGCGTCTATCGCTCATTGGATGCGGGGCGCACCTGGCAGCACATGGGACTGACCAATACGGGGCGCATTGGCCGGATCGTGGTGAACCCGCGCAACGCCAACGAAGTCTACGTCTGTGCGCTCGGCCACGCCGCCGACCCAGGGCCGGACCGCGGCGTGTACCGCACCACCGACGGCGGCAAAACGTGGCAGCGGATTTTGTACGTGGCACCGGATGCGGGATGCTCCGGCCTGGCGATGGATCCGCACAACCCAAATAAATTGTTTGCCGGGTTCTGGCAGGTGAAGATGCGGCCCTGGGCTCTGGATAGCGGCGGTCCCAACAGCGGGATCTTCGTGTCGCATGATGGCGGCAACCATTGGACGCGGTTGGTGCACGACGGCCTGCCGCATTCCCCCCTGGGCAAAATTGATGTCGCCGTCGCCCCCACCAACTCCAACCGCGTCTATGCGTTGATTCAAACCCATGACCAAGGCTCGCTGTGGCGCTCCGATGATGGCGGCCGGCACTGGCATGTGGAGAATTGGAACCGGGACCTGATTGGGCGCGCCGGCTATTACATTCGCTTGGCCGTGTCGCCTGCTGACGAAAACACCGTCTACATCGCCAACAGCTCCTTCTGGATCTCCAGCGATGGCGGGGAAACCTTCCATCCCACGTATTGGGGCGGGGACAACCACGATATTTGGGTGGACCCGCAGAACGCCAAGCGCATCATTGTCACCGACGACGGCGGAATCAACATCACCACCAACGGCGGCAAGGGCTTCCACCGCGTCGGTTTGCCCATCGGGCAGATGTACCACGTCGCCGTGGACAACCAGATACCGTTCCATTTTTACACCAACATGCAGGATGCCGGCACCATGCGCGGACCTAGCATTCGCACGCAATTTGGCTACGGCGTGCCGCCCACAGCTGGTTGGACCTTCAACATGGGCGGATGTGAATCGGGCTTCACATTGCCCGATCCCAAAAACCCCAATATCGTGTGGGCGTCCTGCTACGGCGATGAGGTGACGCGCTGGAATGCCAAAACGGGCTTGGCGCGGTCCGTGAGTCCGTGGCTGCACACGCTGGACTCGCCGCCCAACAAGACGAAGTATCGCTGCAACTGGACCCCGCCGCTGGCGATTGACCCCTTCGACGCCAACACGGTTTACTACGGGTGCCAGGTCATATTCAAAACCAGCGACAAGGGACAAAGCTGGAGCATCATCAGCCCGGATCTCTCCACCGGCAATCCCAAATACCTCCAGCCGTCTGGCGGGTTTTCCGAGGACAATCTGGGCCAGTTTTATGGAGAAACCATCTTCGCCATCGCGCCTTCGCCGATCCGTAAGGACCTGATTTGGGCGGGAACCAACGATGGCCAGGTTTGGTATACGACCGCTGGAGGTGGCAAGTGGACCAATGTCACCAAGAACATTCATGGCATCGGGCCCTGGGGCGAGGTCACAAGTATTGCGCCCTCCCCGTTTGCTCCCGGCACCGCCTACGTCTCCATCACGCGGCGCCTGATGGGAGACTGGCATCCGTATATCTTCATGACCACCGACTATGGCCGCACTTGGACGAACATCGCCACCGGCATCGGCCATGGGGCGGACAAAACAGCGATTCCCGACGTGCAGGTTGTCTGCGCCGACCCCTATCGCCGCGGCCTGCTATTCGCGGGCACCAGCAGCGGTTTGTTCTTTACCCTGGACAATGGCGCGCATTGGGCTCCCTTGAACCACGGTCTGCCCCACACTAAGGTCAGCTGGGCGGTGATCCAGCGCCAGACCCACGACTTGGTGGTCTCGACCTATGGACGGGGGATTTATATTTTGGACGATGTTGCGCCGTTGGAGCGTATGTCTCCGGCGGACTGGAGCGCGACGGCCCACCTATTTGCTCCGACCCCGGCGTACCGGCTGCCGCGCATTGGGCACGCGATCTTCGATTACAGCGTGGGCGCCGCCACCCACAAGCCGGTGACCCTAACCGTGCTTGATGCCCAGGGCCATGTCGTGCGCACGCTGCACGGTCCCGGTTCCGCCGGACTGCACCGTGTGTTTTGGGATATGCGCTATGCACCGGCCCAAACCATCAAATTGCGCACGCCAGCGCCAGACAATCCATACATTTACGAAGAGCCGCAGTTCTGGGGCCACGATTGGCGGCCAATCATCCACTGGGGCATTTGGGGCGCCAACCGCGGGCCGATGGCGGCGCCGGGCCGGTACACCCTCCGGCTGGTGGTTGGCGGCCAGACATATACGCGGCCCTTCAGCATCCTGCGGGATCCCAAGGATCCCGCCACCGTGCAGCAGATTGAGGCCTCGGTGCGTCTCGGCCTGCGCGTGCGCGCGGACATTGATCATGTGACCGCGATGGTGGATCAACTGGAATGGATGCGCAAGCAGCTCAATGCCGTGTACGGCATGCTGCGCACCACCGCGCCCGGTCCGCTTCCGGC
Source organism: Acidobacteriota bacterium (assembly GCA_027315185.1). GTDB lineage: Bacteria > Acidobacteriota > Terriglobia > Terriglobales > SCQP01 > JAKAUF01. The sequence goes on along the minus strand of DAHUYO010000019.1, from coordinate 33,351 downwards.
GTCCGTGCGCGCCGTCGCGGCCGGGAGAGCGGGCGGGAGCCGCGCCTCGTTGCTGGCTTCGGTGGCGGCGATGCGCCAGCGCATGAGCCATGTCGAGGACATGCTGATCGCGCGCGAGGACCGCAATAGCGACGACAAATACTACACGCAGGCCTACCGGCCCTATCTCAACCTCATCTGGTTCAACGCGGAGATCGGCCCCGGCGGCGGCGACGTGGCGGGCAGCGCGGGTGAAGGGCCGACGCGGACGGCCTATCACTTATTGCATGTAATTGAGGCCCAGCTCGCAAAGGGGCAATCGGCTTACGACAGCCTCATGGGCAACGAGATGGTGGCGTTCAATCGTTCGCTGGCCCGCCATGGGTTGACGCCGGTGGTGGCCAGCGCGCCGCCGCCGGTGACCGAGCCGAGCGGCAGGTAGCGGGCGGCCCGTCCGGCGATCGGCATTGGTGCGCCGCCGGAGCGGATTAATCGCCGGTATTACAGCCCATATCGGCAAGTAGCTTCTGGACTTGTGCCCGTGTGTGACTGGGTGCGCCGGAGTTGTCTATCACCCAGTCCGCGCGCCGCGCCTTCTCTTCGTCCGGCAACTGCGCGGCCAGGCGCGCCTCGGCGTCCGCCGAGTCGCCCCCGGCGCGCCGCCAGCGTTCCGTGCGCTGCTCGCGGGGGCAGACGACGGCGATGGTGCGATCGAAACGTCCCGCCGAACCCGCCTCGAAGATCAGGGCTGCTTCGACCACCGCGACGCCATGGCCTTGTTGTTCCATCGCCGCCATCCAGCCGTTGCTGGCGGCGATGATCCGCGGGTGCAGGATGGCCTCCAGGCGGCGGCGCTGGGCTGGATCGGCGAACACCACGGCGGCGAGCTTGCGGCGATCCACGTGCCCGTCGGCGTCGAGGATGCCGGGCCCGAAGGCCGCTATCACTTGGGGCGCCGCTTCGCCGCCCGGGGCCAGCAGCTCATGTGCGACAAGATCCGCGTCGAGCACGGGGATTCCCGCGTCGCGCAGCCATTGCGCCACGGTGCTCTTGCCTGCTCCCAGTCCGCCGGTCAGACCTACGCGCAGCATAACTGGCTTACGGTGTGGGCTTGCTCCTGGAGACATGGCGCTGGGCGGCTGCGACCGTATTCGCCATGAGCATGGCGATCGTCAGCGGACCCACCCCGCCGGGCACGGGGGTAAAGGCGGCGGCCAATTCCATCGCGGCGACCGGATCCACGTCGCCGATCAGCGTGGAGCCGTTGCGCGCGAAGGCGGCGCGCCGCTGCTCGTCGTCGGGGTAGAAACGTTCCACGGCGGTTGGATCGGTCAGGCGATTCATGCCCACGTCCACGACCACCGCGCCGGGCCGGATGGCGTCGCGGCCGAGGAAACCTGGCCGGCCGACCGCGGCGACCAAGATATCCGCCCGGCGGCAAACCGCGGCGAGGTCACGCGTGCGGGAGTGGGCAATGGTGACCGTGGCGTTTTCCTGGAGCAACAGCAGGGCCATCGGTTTGCCCACGATGTCGCTGCGTCCCACCACGACCGCCTCTTGCCCCTCCATTGCGATTCGGTGCCGCCGCAGCAACTCGATGATGCCCGCCGGGGTGCAGGGGCGAGGGCCGGGCCGGCCGGCGACCAAGTTGCCGACATTGAGGGGATGGAAGCCATCCACATCCTTGTCGGGATCAACCGCCACCAGGATTTCTCGGGCGTCAATGTGGGCCGGCAGAGGCAACTGCACCAAAATGCCGTCCACGGCTGGGTTTGCATTTAGGCCAGCAATGATCCGATGCAATTCGGCGGTGCGGATGTCGGCAGGCGGGAGCACCTGCTCGGAGGCGATTCCCAGCTCCGCACAGGCTTTGACTTTGCCGCGGACATAGACCGCCGACGCCGCGTTGTCGCCCACCAGAACCACCGCCAACCGCGGTTGATGACCCGATTGCCGGAGTGCGTGGACTTGAACACCAACCTCGGCGCGGATCTCAGCCGCTATGCGCCTTCCATCCAAAATCGTCGCGCTCATGCCGGTGGGCGCAACTCCTGGCTCGTGGGGATGCTCCTGGCGATTCTGTCCATGGCAAATGATACCGTAGCGGCGTTCAGCTGCGCGGTCTCCGCCCTCCCTGCCGCGCGCTCCGTAGCGTAGTACCGGGCGGTGCAGCGAAAGGCCGGCCATCTGAACGACAGCCGTCGCTGCCTTTCCCCGCTCTCCATGGCGCCCACCGGCAGGATCCGCGCCGCCGGCCCTAGGGGCATGCGCCGCCGGCGCTGGGGCACGGGCCGCCGGGCCACAATTCGGTGCGGGCGAGGCCGCGCGTGCCGTCGGTACGCCGCCCAGGATCGCCGCCCTCGGCCCGTTAGGCGCGCTCCGTTGGCTGGGGCACGAGGAGAGCGGCGGCGCTTTTCCTAGGGCCGGGTGGGGGGCCGGTTGCGGGATTGGTTGCGCGATCGGTTGGTGCGCCGGGCGCTGGGCCGTGCGGCTCGGTTGCTTCCGGCTCCGTGACGGCTGGTCCGGTTGGCATGGGACTGACGGCCGCTCCCTCCGCCGGTGCCGGCGGGTTTCGACAACCGCGCTGGGGGTTTGCGGCCTCCCGGCCGGGCGCCGCCCGTGCGTGGTTTTACCGGGATGCCGGCGCGGCGCGCCTTGGCGAGCCCGATGGCGACCGCCTGGCGTGGAGACTTGACCGGGTGTTTTCCCTCTCGTGCGTGTGCGAATTCCTCCCGCACGAACTCCCCCGCTTGTGTTGACTGCGCCTTGCCCTGGAGCTGGTCGCGCCGCACTCGCCTCTGCGTCGCTGGATCCGGCATTATGCCGGTTGCGATGCGCCGTGGCGTGGCGGCAGTTGCAGCCCTAAGGGTCGTTACGCTTGGCGGCGGGGCGGGAAAGGGCTAACGCGATACGGCCGGAGAGGATCTACCGCGCCGACACGCCGAGCGCTTGGAGTTCTTGGCGCGCCTGGTCGGCTTCCTGCGTGTGTGGGAAATGGTGGATCAAGTTCCGCAGTTCGCGGATGCCGGCGCTGCGTTCCCGCAACGCGATCAGCGAATACGCCTTCTTCAACTGCGCTCCGGCGGCGACCTTTTGGTCGGGGAAGTTGTTAAGCACGGAATCGAAGGTCTGCACCGCGGCCTTATAGTGCCGCTCCTTCATTTGGATGTCGCCGAGGTAGTAGGCGGCTTCCGGCGCATGGCCGTCGCTGGCATAGGCCTTCAGGAACTGATGAAATTCACTGGCGGCGAGCGGATACGAGCCGGCGACGTAGTCCGATACGGCATTTTGGTACAGCTGGGCGGCGGGCAGGATCGGCGATCCGTTGGCCGCCGCGCCGCCACCGCCCGATGCGGCCGCCGCGCCGTTGTTGCCGGTCGCCGCCGGCGTGGTTTGCGGCGCGGGGAGATTTTGCTGCGCCTGCTGGATCTGTTGCAGCGCTTCGTTCGCCGTGTTGAGGCGCGCTTGCAGGTCGCTCAGGCTCTGGCTTAGCGCTTGGAACTGCTGGTTGGCTTGCTGCCAATTCTGCCCGTTGTTGGCGTCCGCACGGTCCACGCTGTGTTGTAGTGTGTTCAGCGCCAGTTCCAACTTGTTGATGTTGTCGGCGTTTTGTCCAATGAGCGTCTTTAGTGACGCGAGATTGGCGGTAAAGGTCTGTTGCAGGTTCTGCATTTCCGACATCAGCAGGGAGACCTGTTGTTGCAGGGCCAGGATTTGCCGGTTCACCGGCCAGGCGGGGGCGGCCAGCACCACCATGAACAGCAGAGCGGCCAGCAGCTTCTTGGTCATAACTCGAATTGTACTGGGGTTTGGCGCCTCCGCCTAGCGGGCGCATGGGTAGCCGCCCTGGTTCCATGGCGGCGGATGGTGCGGCCGGCAAAAAAAAATCGGGCGGCCCGCGGGCCGCCCGACCGTAATCCCGGCGTTGCCGGAAGCTTTACTGGTCGCCGTTCGCGGCCATCGTAATGTGATCGCGGCGATTCGACTGCCAGCAGGACGGGGTGTGCTCCGTGCAGAACGGCCGCTCCTTGCCATAGCTGATGGTTTGGATGCGATTGGCGGCCACGCCCAACTGAATCAGGTAGCTCCGGCCGGCATTCGCCCGCCGGTCTCCTAGCCCCATGTTGTACTCAGCGCTGCCGCGCTCATCGCAGTGCCCAGCGATGAGGATATTGACGCTGGGGTGCGCGTTCAGCCAGGTCGCGTCCTGCTGGAGCGTCTCCTGCGCCGTGGGGCTGATGTTGGACTTGTTGAAGGCAAAGTAAATGTCGCCGACGTTCTGCTTGAAGCGGTCGGCGAGCGACTCCACCGTAGGCTGCGGCGTGGGCGCCGGCGGCGCGGGCGCCGGGGTTACCGTCACCGTGGCGCTGGCGTTGGCGGTTTGGTTGTTGCTCCCGGTGGCCACGATCTCATAGGTCGTGGTCTGTGCCGGGGAAACCGTCTCCGAGCCATTGTTGTCAACCGTCGAGCCGTTAAGCTGCACCTGCTGGGCATTGCTGGACGTCCAGGTGAGGGTGGCGCTTTGGCCGGCCTGGATGGTGTCCGGGTTGGCGTTCAAGGTGACCGTCGGGGCCGGAGCGGGCGGAGGCGGCGGAGCGGGCGGAGCCGGTGCGGGTTTATGCTTGCAGCCGGCCAGAACCATCATCATTGCGAGCGCCCCTACCAATGTGAGTAGGTAGCGTGAGCGGGCATGGGACATCGGATTCCTCCGTGGTGAACCAAGTGAATGGCAGTGCGTCGCCATAGGGTGTGAGTGAGACTCGGTGAGACGTATCGCGAGAGATGTGCGTTTCAAAACCTCGCCGCCTGGCTCGCGCTCGACGACGAAACCGTACCCTCAGTGCCAGGACCAGTTCGGCATGGTATTGCTGCCGGCAAAGGTCAACTGGGTCGGATCGGAACCGTCCGCCAACACGGTGAACAGCTGCCAATGCCGACCGCTCCCGGAGGCGAACACCAAGTGGCGGCCGTCCGGCGCCCAGCTAGGGAAATCATTGCGCAGACCATTATGAGTCAACTGAGTATAGGACCCATCAGCCAAATTGAAAATATAGATGTCATAGCCGCCGGCGTTTTCTTCTCCCTGGCCGTTCCGCCGCCAGGAGAAGGCCAGGGCTTGCCCGTTGGGCGACCAGGAGGGGCTGACCGCATAGCCAGTCGGAGTAATGTCCCGCTGGTTGGTGCCGTCGGAGTCCATGGTGTAGATCTGCGGCAGTCCAGTCCGGTCGCTTTCGAACGCCAACTGGGCCCCGGTTTTCGGGTTCCAGACCGGCGCCATGTTCACGGAATGGGAAAAGGTCAATTGCCGCAGGTGGGTGCCGTTGGCGCGAATCGTATAGATCTCCATGTAGCCGCCGTGCATCGAGGAGGAAAACGCCAGATGCGAGCCATCCGGAGACCAGGCGGGTGTGGCGTTGGTGCCGCCAAAATGCGGAAAGTATAGGTAGCGGTGCGTCAGCAGCGAATAAATGCGGATCTCGGGCCGTCCGCTGGCGAAGCTCATGAAGGCGATCTTGCTGCCGTCGGGAGACAGCCGCGGCGAGTACGAAATGCTTTGCAGCCGGGTGATCTGGTGCTGGCCGTAGCCGTCGTAATCCATCAACCAGACCTCCTTGTGTCCGCTACGATTGCTGATGAACGCGATCTTGCTCTGCGCGATCCCGGGTCCCCCGCCCAGGGCTTGGATGATGGCGTCGGCGAACTCATGCGCGATCTCGCGCGCGGCGGCCGGCGTGGCCTGGTCCGTATACCGCTTGCCGATCATGAACGGTTGCTGCGGGTCGGTGATGTTGTAGAGGTAGCCCTCGATCCGCAGCAAATGATTTGCCACCTGAATGTTGCCAAACACCAATCGCTGCGCGGTGGTGGGCTGCTGGCTCCATACGGTCAGCTGTCCCGCCGGCAAATCCTGCGGGGTGGATGGCTGCTGCTGCGGATAGAAGCTGCGGCTGACCATGATCACTAACCCCGACTGATAGAGGTCATTCCAGAGCACCGAGTCGAAGGTGGTTTGCAATGCCTGATGGCTGCTGCTGGGCGGCGACAGCAGGCGAAACACCGGTTGCGCCAGCCGCAGCTTTTTGGCGCCCGTGATCGCGATGGTCACCTGTGGCGGCGCCGCCGCCAAGCCGGCCACGCATGCCAGTACCGTGCCGGCGGCGAGAACGGAACGAAGGAGCGGGTGCATGCGCCACCCGCGCGGGGTGAAAGGATTCATGTTCATTGCAATTCAAAGGAGACGCGCACTTGCAAGCTCGAATGGGCGTAGGAGGGAGGCAGGGGATCCGTCTCCGACGCCGCCATTTGTTGCACCGCGTGCAGCGCCATCGCGTCCAACGCGGGGACGCCGCTGCGCCGCGAAAATTGGATGTCCGAGATATGTCCCGCGCGATCCACGGAGAACTCGACGTATACCAATCGGCCCACCGGGATCGAGGAGATCCGGGTCTGCATGTTCCAGTAATAGGCCAATCGGTCGCGCAGGTGATTGATCCAGCCGGTGTACAGATGCCCAAAGCTGGCGTCGCCAAAGGCCATTCCGCCCCCGCCGCCTACCCCGGTGGTCATGCTGTAGCTAAACGAAGCCGCGCCCCCGGCGCCGTAAGCAACCCGGTGGTTCGGGTGTTTGGGTGGGTTCGCACGGGCCAATTCCCGCAGCTGTTGTTCGGCCATTTGCTTGGCCAAGTCCTTGGGCTTGAAATGCGGCCGCCGGCGCACGGGAATCGGAATGGAATGGGGAATCGGCGCCAGCTGCGGCTTGGGCCGGCTCACCGTGACTCCGGGGTTGTTGTTCGCCAGCCGGTTCTTCGTGACCACGTCCGTGGGCGACGGCATCGGCACCACGCCGCCAGGAACCTTCGCCACCATCTTGGCGATGATCGTTCCTTCCCCCGCTCCGCCTGGGTGCTGGCCACCTATGTCCAGGGCAGGGAAGAGGCTAGCGCCATAGACCACCAGCGCCGCTATGGCCACGTGCCCCAACACGGAAAGCCATAATCCGCCGCGCAGGGATTCGCCGCGGGGATTGTCATCGCGCAGACGCATGGTCGGTCGAGGGCATCAGCGTGTATACGGCTGGGTCACCAGGCTGACCTGCTTGAGGCCGCCCTGTTTGATGGCGTCCATCACCTGCGCCAGCGCTCCCCAGGGCACATGCCGGTCGGCGCGCACGTAGATGACCCGTTCCGCCGCGCCCTTCGGCAACTGCGCTTTTAGGTCCACCGCCAGCGCGTGGATGTTCACCAGCCGATCGTTGATGTACACATTCTGCGCCCGGTCCACGGTGACGACCATGCGTTGCTTGCGCAAAATGCGGGTATTGTGGGTGAACGGCACGGAAACCTGAATGCCGGATTGAATGACCGGCGCGGTGATCATGAAGATCACCAGCAGCACCAGCATCACGTCCACCAGCGGGGTGACGTTGATGTCCGCCAGCGCGCTCCGTGTTCGGCCGTCGGGTGCGGTAAATGCCATCTCGCGTTCCTAGCCGCGCAGGACGGTTTCCTGTCTCGTCCCGTGCGCCGTCGCTTGCGATTCCGCCTGATTCAAAAACTCCAGCGCGAACTCGTCGGTGCGCGCCGCCATCTCCTTGACCTGGTTGACGTAGGCGTTATAGGCGATGAGGGCGGGAATGGCCGCCGCCAAACCCGCCGCGGTGGTGATCAACGCCTCCGCAATGCCCGGAGCGACAGCCCGAAGCGTGGCCGCGCCCTCGGTTCCCAGAGCGTGAAAGGCGTCAATGATTCCCCAGACGGTCCCGAACAGGCCGATGAACGGGCAAGCGCCCGCCGTGGTGGCCAGCCAGCCCAACCGTCGCTCCAACAGCGTCACTTGCTCGGTGCTTTCCGCCTTCAAGGCGCGGTTGACGGCCTCCAGGTTGCGCGGCCCCCCACCGGTGAACTGCCGCGTGAATTCCTCGTATCCGGATTCGAAAACCTCCACCAGCGGGCAGGGACGAAAGCTGTCCGCCGCGGCGCTAATTTCCGGCAGCGCCCGGGCTTTGCGAAAGGCCCGCAGAAACCGCCGCATCTGGGTGCGGACGCGGCGAAAGGCCGCCCATTTTTGCAGGATGATCGCCCAACTCAGGAGCGAAAACCCCAGCAGAATCAGCAACACAATGCGCACCGTCGGTCCCGATGTCGCGATCATCTGCGACACCGCCCCTCCCCCAACGGCGCTGGTCATTACCCCGGAAAGCAGCGACAATTCGGCTCCTAAATTCCCGCGATTTAACCAATTACGCTAGCACATTACGAACCTCGCCGAACCCTCCGGAAAGGCCCATGAACCTAGGTTTTCACCTGTGCCCGCTAGAGGATTTGACGGTATCCAGCCCGGCTCCGTTTCGGTTTGTCCGCGGTCCGGGCCGGGTCCACGTCGGGGACCCGCGGCGGTCGCCCAGAATCAACTCTCACGGGGTCGGTGGATTGCCGCTATGCTTGCCAGAAGCCGCCATGTTGTTGTCGTTGCATATCGAAAACTACGCCTTGATTGACCACTTGACCGTGGAGTTTGCCCCCGGACTGAACGTGTTGACCGGCGAAACCGGCTCGGGGAAGTCCATCGTGGTGGATGCGCTCGCACTGCTTTTGGGTCAGCGCGCGGAGACCAGCGCGGTGCGCGCGGGCGAAGACCGTGCCAGCTTGGCAGGCGTCTTCGCGGCCGGGTCGGCAGCACTGGATCGCGTCCTGGAGGAATTGGGGTTAGCGGCGGCCGGGGAGGTCTTGATCCGGCGTGAAGTCGGCGGCCGCGGTCGCGTTTGGGTGAATGACCAACCAGCGACAGTGGCTCTATTGCGGCGCCTCGCGCCGTGGCTCGCGCAGGTCCATGCCCAGGATGAGGCGCTGGCGGGTTGGGCGCCGGCGGCGCAGTTGGCCCGGCTCGACGCCGCGGTCGGCGAAGGGAGGGAGCTGGAGGATTTAGCCGCGGCCTATGCGGCCTGGCAATCCGCGCGCAGCCAGCTGGAAGACGGGCTGCGGCAGGACCAGGAGCGCCAGCGGGAGGCGGATTTGTGGCGCTTTCAGCGGCAGGATATTGCCGCCGTCGCGCCGCGACCCGGTGAGGACGCCGAACTGAGCGTTGAGCAGAGCCGCTTGGCGAATGCCGAAAAGATCGGCGCCGCCGCATCCGCGGCCTATGCTCTTCTATATGACGATCCGAACGCTGTCATCGTCGCCCTGAAGGCCGCGCAACGGCAGGTCCAGGATCTGGGCCGGATGGAACCCGCGGCGGAAGCGCTGGCCGCGCGGTTGGAGGCCCTGCGCATCGAGGCGACGGACGTTGCGGCGCAGTTGCGGGATTGGCTCGAGCCACCCGATGCGGCGCCGGACCGCCTGGCGCAGGTGCAGGAGCGGCTCGTGGTGCTGGATCGAATCAAGCGGAAATACGGTCCCGATCTAGCCGCCGTCCTCGCCTACGCCCAGGAACTGGACGCCAAGTTGGACCGCATCGAGCGGCATGAGGAATGGCGCCGGGACGCGGAAAGCGCGTGTCGGCGCGCCGAGGCGGCATACCGGGAGCTGGCGCATGCGCGCAGCGTCCGGCGCCGCGCCGAGGCCCGCCGGCTCCAGGACCAAGTGGCCCTTGAGGCGGCGGATTTGGCCATGAAGATTCGCCTCGAGATCGCGTTTAGCCCCGCGGATGAAGCAGCGCCGAGCGTCAGCGCCTGGGGGCCGGCGGGTTGGGATCATATCCGCTTTCTCGCCGCGACCAACCCGGGCGAGCCGCTGCTGCCGTTCGATCGCATCGCCTCGGGCGGAGAGCGCAGCCGCCTGCTGCTCGCCCTCGAAACCGCGGCGCTGGCGCGCCAGGCGGCCCAGTCAGCGGGTCCGCCTCCCACCCGCGTGTTTGATGAAATTGATGCCGGCATTGGCGGGCGCGCCGCCGAAGCCGTGGGGCAAAAACTGGCCGCATTGGCCCGGCGCGATCAAGTGCTGTGCGTGACTCATCTCGCCCAGATCGCCAGCCACGCCGATCGCCACCTGCACGTTGAGAAAACACCGCAACGGAATCGGGTGGTGACCCAATTGACACCCTTGGCGGGCGCCGAGCGGGTCGAGGAGATCGCTCGCATGTTAGCCGGGGCGGTTACCCCTGCGGCCCGCCGCCATGCCGCCGAGCTGCTGCAACGGGCGGCCGCCTCACGGGCGGCAACGCCGCGGGCCGGCCCGGCCCGTCCGCGATCCAAGGAAGTGGGGCAGTCGGCGGGATCGCCGGTAAACTAGCGATACAAGCCCGCCGCCCGGGTGGCGAAATCGGCAGACGCACGGGACTTAAAATCCCGGGTCTCGAAAGGGACGTGCGGGTTCGAGTCCCGCCCCGGGCACCAGGCGTAATGCGCGCGTGGCGCATGCTCGCCAGCGGGAAAGTGCAGCAGGCGCATTTCTCCGCGAGGAAAGCCGGCCGGCGGTGCGTTCACGGACGCGGCGGTTGCGACCGCGACACCGGCGGTTGTAGGCGTTTTGGACGAGAATCGCCGGTTCTTACCCCTACACCACTCGATACCTGCTCCTCTGTCCAGTTGCGCCCACCCCTAGCTGGCCCGCTACTCTCGGCCTACACGGCGGTTTCCCGTCCTTATGGGCGTCCGCCGTGCGGGCAGACAAATGTCTTTGCGTCTCGGCGAATTGTTAGTCAAGGAAAAGGTGATCAGCGCCACCCAATTGGAAGAGGCGCTCGGTCACCAGAAGCGCCATGGCGGGCGCCTGGGCTCCGCCCTCGTCAAGCTTCGCTTCTGTTCCGAGGATGAAGTCGCCAGCTTCCTTTCCCGCCAATATGGCGTTCCCGCTCTGAACCTTAAGGACTTCGAGATTGACCGTAACGTCTTGAAGCTGGTTTCCCGGGAGGTCGCCGAGCACAATCAGGTAATTCCGCTAAGCCGCAACGGCACCTCCGTCACGCTGGCCATGACTGATCCCAGCGAGTTGGCCGTGGTGCAGACGATCGAGTTCTCCACCGGCCTCAAGGTGATCCCCGTGGTCGCCACGGAGAGCCAGGTTCTGGACACGATCGGCAAGTTCTATTACGACGGCGTGGAGGAGGGCAAGCTCACCGAGCTGATGGACGAGATCGAGTCCGAGGAGCCCGGCGCGGTCGAAGTTCAGGACACCGAAAGCGATCTTGACTTGGAGGACTTGGAGCGCGCGGCGGAAGAGGCCCCGGTCGTTCGCCTGGTCAACGCCATCCTGTTCGACGCGGTGCGCCGCGGCGCGAGCGACATTCACATCGAGCCATACGAAAAGGAGTTCCGCGTTCGCTACCGCATTGACGGCATCCTGCAAGAGATCATGAGCCCGCCGATCCGGTTACGCGACGCGGTGACCAGCCGCATCAAGATCATGGCCAAGCTGGACATCAGCGAGAAGCGCCTTCCCCAGGATGGCCGCATCATGCTGAAGATGACGCGCGAAGGCCGCAAGCGCGTTCTCGACCTGCGCGTCTCGATCCTGCCGACGCTCTTCGGCGAAAAGATCGTGATGCGGCTGCTGGACAAGGAAAATCTCCGCCTGGATATGACCAAGCTGGGCTTCGAGCCGGAGTCGCTGGCCAAGTTTCAGGACGCGATTCATAAGCCCTACGGAATGGTGCTAGTCACTGGGCCCACCGGCAGCGGCAAAACCAATACCCTCTACAGTTCCGTTGCCCAGCTCAACACCTCGGACGTCAACATCATGACCGCCGAGGATCCGGTCGAGTTCCAGCTGCCCGGGATCAACCAGGTGCAAATGAAGGAGCAGATCGGCCTCAATTTCGCCGCCGCGCTGCGCTCGTTCCTGCGCCAGGATCCCAATATCATTCTGGTCGGCGAAATTCGCGATTTTGAGACCGCCGAAATCGCCGTCAAAGCGGCGCTGACCGGCCATTTGGTGCTCTCCACGCTCCATACCAATGACGCCCCGTCCACGATCAGCCGCCTCATGAACATGGGCGTCGAGCCGTTTCTCGTGGCCACCAGCGTGCATCTGATTTGTGCCCAGCGGCTGGTTCGCCGCATCTGTAGCCAATGCCTCCAGCTGCAGGAGGTGCCGCTCCGCGAGTTGCTGGATATCGGCTATTCGGCCGAGGAAGCGAAGCAGGTCAAGATCTCCAAGGGGGCGGGCTGCTCCACCTGCAACGGCACCGGCTATAAGGGCCGCGTCGGGCTCTACGAGGTGATGGCGGTGGATGACGCCATCCGCGAGTTGGTCCTGGTGGGCGCTTCGGCGATCGAACTCAAGAAGAAGGCCATTGAACGCGGCATGATTACTCTGCGCCGGAGCGGCCTAATGAAAGCGGCGCAAGGGATGACCACGCTGGAAGAGGTCCTGCGCGAAACCGTCCTCTGATGTTTCCTGGATACAGACATGAACTACGGCCTCAGTGATCTCCTCAAGCGGCTGCTGGAACTGGAAGGCAGCGACCTCCACCTCGCCTCCAATGCCCCCCCCATGGTGCGCGTTCACGGTGAGCTGCAACCGCTGGATCTGCCCGCCTTGACCCCGGCGGACACCAAGCATCTCGCCTATTCCGTACTGACCGATTCCCAGAAGCATCGGCTGGAGGAAACGCTGGAATTGGACTTCTCCTTCGGGATGAAGGGACTCGCGCGGTTCCGCGGCAACATCTTCCATCAGCGCGGCGCCGTGGGCGCCGTTTTCCGCGTGATTCCGGTGGATATCCTCAGCTTCGAAGCCCTGGAACTGCCGCCGATCGTCGCCAAGTTGTGCGATAAGCCCCGCGGCCTCATCTTGGTGACCGGCCCCACCGGCAGCGGTAAATCCACCACGCTGGCGGCGATGATTGACCGCATCAATTCGAACGAACACGGCCACATTCTCACGATCGAAGACCCCATCGAGTTCGTGCACCAGCACAAGAGTTGCGTCGTCAACCAGAGGGAGGTTTTGGCGGACACCAAGGGGTTCAGTAACGCGCTCCGGGCGGCCTTGCGCCAAGACCCGGACGTGGTCCTCATCGGCGAGTTGCGCGACCTGGAGACGATCGAGAGCGCCCTGCGCATCGCGGAAACGGGCCACTTGACCTTCGGCACCCTGCACACCAATTCCGCCGTTAGCACCATCAACCGCGTGGTGGACGTCTTCCCCGCCTATCAGCAAGCGCAGATTCGGGCCCAATTGTCGCTGGTGCTGGAAGGCATTCTGTGCCAGTCCTTGCTGCCCCGGATCGGCGGCGGCCGCTGCATGGCCATGGAAGTCCTGGTGCCGAACGCCGCGGTTCGGAACCTGATCCGCGAGGATAAGGTTCACCAAATTTATTCCAGCATGCAAACCGGCCAAGACAAGTACGGAATGCAGACGTTCAACCAAAGTCTGCTGCAGTTGTATCTGGCCCGGAAAATTACTCAATCGACCGCGCTGACCGCCTCCTCCCTGGTGGATGAGCTACAGGACATGATGAACCGCGCCGAGCAAGGCGCCGGCCCGCGCCCCGCCATGGCCGGTGCGCGGCGCTAACGAGGAATCCCCATGCCAACGTACACGTATCAAGGTGTTGCCCGCAGCGGCCAGCGCGTGAACGGCGAGCGCATCGCCCCCAGCAAGCAAGCGTTGCAGATCGTCTTGCGCCGGGAGCAAATCTCGCCGACCCGTATCCAGGAAAAGGGCAAGGAAATCGCCATTCCTTCGTTCGGAAGCCGCAAGGTGACCGCGAAGGATCAGGCGGTCTTTTTCCGCCAGTTTTCCGTCATGATTGATGCCGGCCTGCCATTGGTGCAGTGCCTGGAGCTGATTGGCGGCAACCAGGAAAACCCCGCATTTGCCCGGGTGTTGGCCTCGGTGCGCAGCACCGTCGAGGGCGGTTCGACTCTGGCGAATGCGATGCGCCAGCATCCCAAGGTATTCGACGATCTCACCACCAACATGATCGAGGCGGGCGAGACCGGCGGCATCCTGGACACCATCCTGCAGCGCCTTTCCACCCACATCGAGAAGATCGTCAAGCTGCGTGCCGCCGTCAAGAGCGCCTCGATGTATCCGGTCACGATTATCAGCTTCACGGTTTTAATTGTCTTCTTCCTGCTCTGGAAGATCGTGCCCATCTTCACCAACTTGTTCGCGAGCTTGAACGCCAAGCTGCCGTTGCCTACCGTCATCGTCATTCGGCTCAGCACTTTCATTGGCTCTTTCTGGTACTTGATCCTCGGCTTCCCGGTGGTGCTGTACATCGTTCACCGGCAGGTGAAGAAGACGCCCAAGGGCCGCCTGTGGCTGGACAATATGCAGCTCAAGCTGCCCAAGATTGGACCGGTGATGCGCAAGATCGCGATCGCCCGCTTTACCCGCACCTTGGGCACCCTGATCACCAGCGGCGTGCCGATTCTGGACGGCTTGGCCATTACCGCGCGCACTTCGGGCAATGCCGTGATCGAACAAGCGTTGATGCGGGTTCGCCGCGCCGTGGAAACGGGGCGGACCATCATTGATCCGCTGCGGGACAGCGGCATCTTCCCCAACATGGTCGTGCAAATGATCGGCGCCGGTGAACAAACCGGCGCCATGGACGCGATGTTGCAGAAAATCGGCGACTTCTACGAGGAAGAGGTGGATAACGCCATCAAGAATCTGCTGGCGTTGATGGAGCCGATCATGATCATGGTCCTGGGCGTCGCCGTCGGCGGAATCGTCATTTCGATGTACCTGCCCATGTTCAGCCTGCTGGCGCAGATGTCCAGTCAGGTTCACTAGCCTCGGCCAGCGGATCGCCGTGCCCATGCGGGCCTATCCCGCGGCAGTAAATCGCTGTGCTGGCGCCGCGAGTCGCGGGAGCCGCGCCGTTGGCTCGGCGAGCGGCGCCGGCGCGGCAGGTCATAGCGAAGCCCATGCAACTCCGCCCGGCGGCCCGCCTCCGAGCAGCGAGGCGGCGCCGCCCGCAGCGACCGCAAGCGGGGCGCCGCCGGGCGCCCCGCAGCTGCCGGGCTGGGGTGCCGCGGCCCCGGCCCAGCTTGCGGGTAAGCGGCGCTCCGCGCCGCGCCGGTCGAGGGCGCGACGCCCCGCCGCCGGCGGGGCGGGAGCCCGCGCCAAGCACTGTGCGCAGCCGGACCGCGGCGCCATTCAGCGCGCGCCAGGGTTTAGTGCTTTTTGGCGAAACCCCGCACGACGCATTTCACCAGCGATTCAATTTGCGCCTTGCTGAGCTGCCCCTTGAAGGCTGGCATCGTCACGCCCTTTCCCTTGACGCCATGCTCAACGGCGGAAATCAACTGGGAGGTCGTGTGTTTCGCCTGCCATTGCCGGTCGGTAAAGTTTGGGGTATGAATCGCGGCGTAGCCCTTGCCATTTTCTCCGTGGCACATTGCGCAGCGGTCGTTAAACGTTTGCCGCGCGCGTTGGCAATTGGCGGTTGGCGCAGCGGCAAATGCGGCAGCGCCGGCGGAGAGCGCGGCAGCCGTGAACACGGTGACTGCCGAACGGGTCAGTGGGTGCATATGCCCTCATTTTACAGTGCAACCGACTGAATGCGCGCAGCTCGCGCGCTTCCGAACCGCCGTGCACGGGAAGCTTAGGCCGCTTACCGCGGCCGTTTTTCTTCCGCCCGGCGCCAGTCATCCCAAATACCGTCGTAGCGGGTCCACTTCGCTGGTCGGTAGCTGGTATGGACGTCGGGAACTTCCAGTTTGCCGTGGCCAAATGTGCAGATGTACTCCGTGTTGGGGGTTCCACCCAGCATCACGGAGCTAAAGATGCCACTCGCAGCCGGCATCCGCAGACGCCGCCCACACGTCCGGCAACGATAACGCTGGTCCCACGCGCAAATCGCCAGCAACCCTGCGGCGCCAAGGCCCAGCAAAAACACCGCCAGCGTGTATCCCAAATCCACCCCCAGCCGCGGCCAGTTGGCGAGCAACCCGCCTGGATGGGGTGGTAAGAGCCGCACCACCAGCGCCCAGAGACCCACGACGGCGATCGCGATGCCTAGCAGCTTTGCCGCCAGCCACAACCAGTACCGCATCCCCAACCTCACTGCCCGTTCAAGGCCAGTCTACCGCCAAGGCCATGCTGCGGAGTTACGATGCGTGCGCGCCGTGCCGGACGGCGCGGGGCGGCGAGGGAGCTGCTTGTGCTGAATGTCCATCCCCATTTTCGCGGCGCGGGGTTGGGAAGCAAGGTTTTGGAGTTTCTGCGGCCGAACTTTGCCCGCGTTTTGGCCAGTACCGTACCGTGGTTTCAACAGCGCGACTATGCGCCGCTGGGTGAACCGCGGATGGGCCGGTTGCTGACGCAAGTGATGGTGCGCCAAGAGCTGCTCGGATTGGCCGGCCGCATGGTCCGGCACTTCGGTGAACCCTGTCCGTGCGCGCTGCCTTAGACCCCGGCCGCGCGCGCGATGGCAACTTCGAACAGCCCTAATCGCCCCAGCATCGGAATCGGCGCCGGCAGCCATCGCGGTTCTTTAAGGATCCAATGCCACTGCCCTGGAAGCGCCCACCGCGACCGGCTGTCGTGGATGCAGTCCCTTAACTCCACGATCCCCAGGCAGCAGCCCGTCGCCAGATCCTGGGGATGCAGGCCAAGTTGCCGGCACGCTCCTGTGTCCAGGTGGCGCGCCGCATGGATCAAGAGCGGCCCGCGATAGCGCGTCGGCCAGCCGCGGTTCTCCACGTCTTTACCGAGATCCAAAATCGCTTGCGCCCACGGTTGACGCACGCTCAAGCATTTCACGTTTGCATTTTCCCCCACATTGCCTCACCGCGCCATGGTTGCGGGCTCGGGGGGCACATCTTGTATCCCAATTCAGGAGCATTCCATGAGCTTTCTATCCACCCTCGCCGGTGTTCTTCCCTTCGTTGGCAGCATCGTCCAAGGCATTGAGGTCCTGTTCGGACACGGCAACGGCGCCCAGAAGAAGTCCGCCGCCATTTCCGCCGTGCAAGCCGGTCTGGGCGCCTATGGCGCGGTGACGGGCGCTGACGTCTCGAGTTCCTCTCTGCCGACGGACCTGGGCGCACTCATTGACTCGGCCGTGGCCGTCTACAACTACCTCGGCATCTTCACCCACTCCGCCGGGGTGACGTCCACCCCGGCGTTTCCGGCGGTGCGGGCGCCAACCCGGTACCCTCCGGCGCTGCCGCCCCGGCCCCGGCAGGCAAATAAATCCCGCTTAGCGCAAGGGGCCTCATATGTCTTGGACCCTCACTGTTTCCGCTCTTACGCGCGGCGAGCAGACATCCACGCCTTCAGCTCGCTCGCCTTCGCCGGCAACTACGCGACTGGCGGCGACGCCGCCGGCGCCTTGGGGTACGGCGCCAACTGCACCCACGATCTCCGCCGGGCCGCGCGGGGCCCCGCGGGCGGCCGAAGCCGCCGCGGGGCGCAGTCTGCCTATATTCCAGTCTGATGACCAGTTGCTCGGATGAGTTGCCTGACTGGAGATTTCAATCGCTGGTAGGCCCGCTACTTGCGCGATATGTCCTCAGGTGATTCACCGCGGGGCGAGCACCATGGAGCAGCATGGTTATCACCGAGGACCGCGCCATTGGGCTGCGAGGGTGCCGTGCCGTGGAGGGGTGGTGGCAACAGCAGCGCCAAGGTGCCGGCAAATGCAGAGGCGCTGGGTGGGCCTGGTCCGGCGCCGGGTCCAACCGCCGGCCATCAGCCCGGCCGGGAAGAGCCGAGCGCGGCGCCGCAATCATTTCAGTGACGCGGGCCGGAAATTTCGCGTTGCAGTTTGGCGGCGTTGGCCTGCCGAATGCGGGTAGATGCGGCGAACTCGGCTTGGGCTTGGCGGCGATGGCCGGAGCGCAGGTAGGCTTGGCCCAGCAGCGCATGGACAGAGGCGCTTTCCGGCTTTAAACCCGCGGCGCGGCGCAGGTAGGTAATCGCCTGCGGATATCGGCGGGTCTGTAACTCAATCTGGCCCAAGCCGAAGTCGGCGGCGGCTAGGTTGGGAGCGAGACGAAGGGCATGAAGGAAGGCGCGCCGCGCCTGATGCGGATGGCCGGTATCGAAGTAGATCTCGCCGAGGTGGGAATAGTTGTAGGGGATGGTCGGCTCCAGCGCGATATCGGCGAGGAACTGCCGCCGCGCCCGGGCGAACTTGTGCATCCGCTGATAGACCACGCCGAGATTGAAATGCACCATCGGCATGTTCGGATTTGCCGCCGCGGCGGAGCGAAAGGCCTTCAGCGCAAGCGGATATTCCTGTTTGTTCAGGAATGCGCGGCCCATCCAGAGGCGGAATTCCGGAGTGCTTTTTCCGACCGCCAGCAGCTGTTTGGCGGCGCGATTGCGGAGAGCCGTCTGATGGGCGTTGCCGGCGGCCACGGCCAGGATGTACAAGTAGCCGATCTGGTGGGACTCCTGCGGCCAGAGCGGCGCGAGGTCGCGCGCCGCGGCGGCGTAGCGAGCGGTGAAGAATTGGCAGAGCCCCAGCAGGTAGCGCGCTTGCAGGTTGCCGCGTTGCGCAGACAGCACGGCGGAAAAGTACGGTGCGGCTAGCCGATAACGGCCCTGCTGGTAATAGGTGAGGCCGAGGTTGAGCTTGAGGCCCGGCAGCTGCGGCGCCAAGCGCTCCGCGCGGCGCAGCCAGCGGCGCGCCGCGGTCCACTGCCGGCGGCGCATGGCGATCACGCCCAGGTCCGCGTAGGCGCCCATCTGTTGCGGGTCGAGCGCGAGGACGCGATGAAAATCGCGGGCCGCGGCGTGCAAGCGGCCGGCGGCAAGTTCCCGCTTGGCACGTGCAAAGACCGCGGCTAGGGAAGCCGGTGCGGCGGGAACTTGCGCGCCGGCGCCGGCGGCCAAACAAATCGCCGCCAGCAGCCATGCGGGAATGAACCTCGGCGACAGGGGAACTCCCGCTATGCGATCTCCCCGCGCTTCATCTCGCTCATCAGGTGATCGCAGGCCCGGACGGCCAGCGACATGATCGTGAGCGTGGGGTTTTGGCAAGGGCCGCTGGTGAAGCTGGAGCCGTCCATGACGTACAAATTTTTGACGTCGTGGGTTTGCTCGAACTTGTTGAGCACGGAGGTGCGGGGATCATTGCCCATGCGGGCGATTCCTACCTCGTGAATGGCCCAACCCGGCGTGCTGGGGCGGGCATGGGTGCGGATATTCTTGGCGCCTGCGGCTTCCAGCATTTCCGCCGCCGACTGGGCCATGTCCTGCACCATGGCGAACTCGTTCTCCCGGTACTTCATGTGAAAGCGCAGAACGGGAATGCCATAGACGTCCCTCACATCGGGGTCAATTTCGACGAAATTGTCGTAGTGGCCCAAGCTTTCGCCGAAACCTCCCATGCTGAGCGTGTTGACCGGGTCCAGCAATCCGCGCTGATACTCCTCGCCGAAACCGCTCGCGTCCCAATTGAAGTCAACTCCACCGCCGCCCTCGTATCCATACCCGCGGATAAAGTCCTTGGACCGCGCCGTGCCGGGAACGTTGCGGAAGCGGATGACGTAAAGCCCCGCCGGCCGGTTGGGGCCGTTGATATTCGGCTTGCCGGCGATCGCATTCAAACTGGGGAACTCACCGGCCGCGCCGCCACCCATGATGTTGTCCATCAAATAGCGTCCCAGCACGCCGCTGCTGTTGGCCAAGCCATTCGGGTACTGGCCATTCGCGGAGTTGAACAGAATGCGTACCGACTCGAAGGATTGCGCGCAGAGCGCGACGGCGCGGCCGTACACCTCTTTTTGTTCGTGGGTGATGCGGTCAATGTAACGGATCCCGCGGGCGACGTTGCGATCCGGGTCCATGATCACTTGATACGCCATGGCGTTGGTCAGATGCGTGCAGCGCCCGGTCCGCATCGCGTCGGCGACGGTGGTGAAGTAGGCGTTGAAATAGGAATGGGTGACGCAGCCGCGCTCGCACGGGCCGCAGTAATGGCAGGGCGCCCGTCCATTGATGCCGCGGGTGATGTTGGCGGAGCGGCAGAGCGTGGCGGTACGGCCCAGCTTGGCCTTGACTCGGGTGCGGAACTGCCACTCCGAGCAGTTCAGCGCCATCGGCGGTTGAAAGTGGCCGTCCGGCAGCCAAGGAATATTTTCCTGCATGCCGGTGATGCCTACGTAGGGTTCGGTAATGTCGTAATAGGGGGCGATGTCGCGGTAGGTGATCGGCCAGTCCTGGCCGAAGCCATCGTGCGATGCCGCCTGAAAATCCCAATCGCTGAACCGCAACGCGACGCGGCCCCAGACGTTCGTGCGGCCGCCGGTGACCCGCAGCCGCCCCTGCCAGCTAAATGGCATGCCGGGATAGGTGGTGTACGGCTCTTCAATATCGTTGCAGAACCAGTCGTAGTTGTACTCCATGCAGGCGTAACAATCCTTCTGCACGGGTCGGGTTTTGCGGATGACCTCGGGGGCCATGTTGCGGAACTTCAACTTGAAGTCCGGCTCATGCTCCGTGAAATTCGCATCGGACTGCTGGCGGCCAGCATCCACCAGGCAGACCTTGAGGCCCGCCTCGGTCAGACGTTTGCAGGCCCAGCCGCCGCTGGCGCCGGAGCCAACGACGATCACGTCAAAGCTGGGGGAGGCAGAGGAGCGGGGAACAAAGACTGTAGGCGAGGCAGGTTGGTCCATGGCGGTCTGGATGCGGTCCGGGCCGGCATCCTCCCCGGCCAGTGCCGATGTTGTCACTTCACGGCGGAAGGGTCAAGAGCAGGCTGGCGGGCAGATCGGTCCCGGCGCGGCTGGCAGCGGCACTGTGCGATTACATTCAGTTTGTGCCGCATTAGCGTTGCGCCATGCGGGAACGGTCCGGGCGCGGTCAAGGAATGTTCCCGTGCCAAAAGCCCCAGCCAATTCATCGCAGGGGTCGCGCCCTGTGCACTTAGGGCAAAGTCGGCGCGAGGAAGCCGCGATACTCCGCGGGCGGCCCGCTCCCCGCCCGCGCAGCGGCGCGGCCCGGCGGCGCGCAAGCGGGGCCTCGGGGCGAATCGGCCCACGGCCTCGCCCGCACGCCCAGCGGTCGTCCCAGGTTGCCAGCGGTTGGGGCGCGGCAAGCGGCACGCGGAAAAGGATTGGCGCGTTCTTCGGAATACTCCTAGCCAAGTACCCGTAAACTAGGAGTTTCCGTGATGCCCACCGATCACCAATTGTGCTGCATCGGCTGTGGCCGGAGCGCGTTTCCCACCGCGCCGGATTTCCGCTGCGCGCATTGCGGCGAGTTGTTGGAGGTCGTGCTGCCCAAACCGCCGGCGGAAGCGGAAACATGGCCCCAGCGATGGCGCGAACGCCGGACCTCCTTGGCGGTGGAGGATATCAGCGGGGTTTGGCGTTTTCGCGAGATGCTGCCGGCGGTGGGCGAGCCGGTGAGTCTGCGCGAAGGCAATACGCCGCTGTACCAGCTGCCGTGCTGTGGGCGGCGCCTGGGGATGACGCAGCTGTGGGCCAAGCACCAAGGAATCAATCCCACTGGCTCGTTCAAGGACACGGGCATGACGGTGGCGCTCAGCCAGGCGCGTACCGCGGGATTTCGCTGGGTGGCCTGCGCTTCGACCGGGAATACCTCGGCATCCATGGCCGCCTACGCGGCACGCGCCGGGTTGGGGGCGCTGGTCTTGGTCCCGGCGGGACAAATTGCCTGGGGCAAACTGGCGCAGGCGCTCGATTACGGCGCTTTGACCTGCCAAGTGCAGGGGGATTTTGATGCGTGCATGCGCACGCTGAATGCCGTCGTCCGCCGCTCGCCGGTCGGCTTGGTCAATTCCGTGAATCCTTATCGCGTCGAAGGACAAAAGACCGCGGTGTATGAATTGCTGGAGCAGTTGGCGTGGCAGCCGCCGGACCACATCATCGTTCCCGGCGGTAACCTGGCCAATGCCTCGGCGATCGGCAAGGGATTGCGCGAAATGCGGGAACGTGGCTGGATCACTCACCTGCCAAAGGTGTCGGTCGTTCAGGCGCTGGGGGCCAGTCCGCTAGCGGCGGCTTGGCGCGCCAACCGGGGCAGGGAACTGACTCCAGTCCATGCCGAGACCCGGGCCACGGCAATCCGTATCGGCAATCCGGCGTCTTGGCGCAAAGCGGTGCGGGTGCTGGAGGAAACCGGCGGGGATTGCATCGCCGTCAGCGAAGCTGAACTCGCGGCGGCCAAAGCCGAGATTGGGGCCGAAGGCATCGGCTGTGAGCCGGCTTCGGCCGCGGCCCTCGCGGGGCTCAAGCAGTGGCTAAGCCGAGGCTGGATTCGGCGGGACGAAACCGTGGTGCTGGTGCTGACCGGTCACTTGTTGAAGGATGCCGATTACACCTTGGACTTTCATCGCGGGCAGATGGCCGTGGATGCCGCCGCGGAGCGCCTGCGAAGGCCGCCGGTAGAGATTCCAGCAGATGCAGCCGCGGTCTTGGCGCAGTTGGAGAAGGCGGTGCAAGTTTGACCCGGGCCGATACGCCCCTGCGCCTGTCCTTGCCGGCCACCTCGGCGAATCTGGGCCCCGGATTTGACGCGGCGGCGGTTGCCGTGAACCTGCATCTGCGCGTCACGGCGGCCCCGTCGCGGGAATGGCGTCTGCTGGCGCGCGGCCGGGATCGCGTCATTTGCGGGCGCCGAGAAAACAACTTGCTGATTTCGACGTACCGGCAGGCTCTGGCGCGGGAGGGGCGGCCGGCGCCCCCGCTGCGGATGGAAGTGGTGAATGAGATTCCGGTCGGCAAGGGGTTGGGCTCCTCTGCCGCCGCGCGCTTGGCGGGTCTAGCGCTTGCCGTTCATTTCGGCGGGCTGAACTGGAGCGGCGACCGCATTGAGCGGACGGCCGCGGCCTTGGAGGGCCATGGGGACAATGCGGCGGCTTGTTGGCGGGGAGGCGCCGTGTGCTGCGGCGCGGTTGGCGCGGAATTCCCGGCCGTGGAGTTAGGATGTCCGCGCTGGACGCTGTTGCTTGCGCTGCCCAGCACGCCGCTGGCAACGGAGTTGGCGCGTGCTGCATTACCATACCGGTATTCCCGCCAGGACGCGGTGAGCAACGTCCAAGCGGCGATGCAGTTGGCGGCGGCGCTGGCGACGGGGGACAACAGCCACTTAGCCGCGGCAATGGTAGATCGGCTGCACGAACCGTATCGCTCGGTGCTGTGCCCATTATTAGGAGCACTCAAGCCTCTCGCCGAGGCTGGGCCGGGTGCGGCCATTTCGGGCGTGGCCCTAAGCGGAGCCGGGCCGTCCGTGTTGCTCGTGGTGCATCGCCCTTCCCGTCTCTCGACCGCCCGGCGCCGGGCCCAGGATGCGCTGCGTCGAGCGGGCCTGGATGCGGAGCTAATAACCACGAGGATCGTTGCGGGCGGAGCGCGGGCCAGTTGGGATGCGCGGCAGCGACCCGCCGCGAAAGGGGCACGATAATGCGCAAGCGAGTCGGGGTGGGCATTGCCGGTTATGGCACGGTGGGCCGCGGCGCGGCCGAGATTCTCACTTCTCACGCCGCTGCCCTCGCGGAGCGGGCGGGAATTGCGCTTGAGGTTGCGGCAGTGTGCCGCCGCCGGGCATTGCCCGCGGACGAAGTCCCGCCGGGCGCGCGCTGTTTTCAGGACTGGCGTGCTTTGGTCGCCTGCCCGCAGGTGGGCATTGTGGTGGAGACGATTGGCGGCACCGGCGACGCCGGCGAGGTGGTGCGGGCCGCGTTGGAAGCGGGTAAGCCGGTGGTCACGGCGAACAAAAACCTGTTGGCCATGCACGGCGATGAGCTTTTCGCGCTGGCCGCCGAGCGGCGTCTCCCCATGGGTTTTGAGGCGGCCGTGGCCGGCGGCGTGCCCGTGGTGCGCGCAATTACTTCCGCCGCCGCCGGCGACGAGATTCTGGCCGTTCAGGGCATCTTGAATGGCACGGCCAATTACATTCTGGGCCGGATGGAATCCGCCGGCTTGGGCTTTTCCGCGGCATTGGCCGAGGCCCAGCATGCGGGCTACGCTGAAGCCGATCCAACGCTCGATTTGAACGGCGTGGATGCCCGCGACAAGTTGGCCATTCTGGCGCGATTGGCCTTTGGGGCGGGACTGGACACAAGGGCCATTGCGACCGTGGGTATCGCCTGCATCAGCGCCGTGGACGTGCACTATGCCCGGAAGCTGGGCGGCGTAATTCGCCTGCTGGGCAGCGCCGAACGGGGCGGTGCCGGTGTTCATCTCTCCGTGCGTCCCTGGTGGGTCCCACAACAATCACTGTTAGGCCGCGTGCAAGGCGTGAACAACGCCGTGGTGCTCACGGGCAGGAGAATCGGCCGCCAGATGTTTTATGGCCCCGGCGCCGGCGGTGGCGCCACGGGCGCGGCGGTCGTCGCGGATTTGGTGGACGTTGCGGCTGCTTTTGCCGCGGGACGCTTGGGTGCCAGCACGCCGCCGGGATTCGGATCGGGTCCGCGGCTGCCCCTGGCGCCGCCGCCCGCCGCGCCGTGGTATCTGCGTCTGACCGTGGCGGATCACCCCGGACTGTTGGCGCGGGCGGCCGGGGAACTCGCCCATCAGGGAATCAATATTGACTCCGTGGTGCAAGAGCCAGGCATGGATAAGCAGCGGCTCTCCTTTGTGATCACCACGGAGCCGGCTGCCGAAGCGGCAGTCGAGGCGGCGGAAGCGGCGATGAATGCCCATGGCGATCTTCTTGAGCCGGTCTTGCGCCTGCGCATGGCGGAAGAGCAGGCCTAGCCGCCGCCCAACCGCGGGGGATGGCCGGCATCGGTTGCGCCCGGCGCTCGCAGAATCGAATTCGGCATGGATTTATCAACCGCGGTCCAACTCATTCCCGGTGTAGGACCCAAATGGGCCCCGCTGTTGGTGCAGCGCGGTTTAGAAACGGTCGAGGACCTGCTGTATTACCTTCCTTTTCGCTACGAGGACCGGAGCTTGGTGCGCCGCGTGGCCGAACTGGAAGCAGGCATGACCGCTACGGTGCGCGCCACGGTTACCGCCGTGCGCACGGTTCGCACCCGGAGCGGCATGACGCTGCTTCGCCTTACCGCCGAGGATGAGACCGGCCGATTGCGCTGCACCTGGTTTCACGCCGACTATCTGCGGGAGCGATTCCAGCCTGGCCAGGTGCTGGCTCTTTACGGCCGCGTCGAGACCGA
Organism: Acidobacteriota bacterium; assembly: GCA_027315185.1. Taxonomy (GTDB): domain Bacteria; phylum Acidobacteriota; class Terriglobia; order Terriglobales; family SCQP01; genus JAKAUF01. The sequence goes on along the minus strand of DAHUYO010000019.1, from coordinate 8,376 downwards.
AGCGGGGACCTTCGAAATGCGGCAGCCGGAGTTCGAATTGCTCCGGCAGCGGCCGGGCCGAGCGGCGCCGCCGGTGCTCGAGCGCAATGAGGCGGGCATGGAGTCGCTCAAGCTGGGCCGAATTGTCCCGGTGTACGCTGCCCTCGGGGCGCTCACCTCGGGACGTATTCGCTGGCTAATCGCCAGCGCGCTGCGCGCCATTCCTCGCAATCCGCCTGAAACATTGCCCGCCAAAATCCTGGAAGCCTTGCAGCTGCCGGACCGTTATTCCGCCTTCCAGGAGGTCCATTTCCCGGCGGCCGGCGCCTCCTTGGCGCAATTGCAGGTAGCGCGCACGCCCGGCCATCGCAGGCTCATCTTCGAGGAGCTGTTCTTTTTGGAATATGGCATCGCTCTCAAGCGTCGCAAGATGCTGCGCCAAGCCGCTCCGGTCATGGCCATCACGCCCGCCGTTCGCGAACGCCTGAAGCAAATGCTGCCGTTTCACCCCACCGCGGATCAAAAGCGGGCGCTGAAGGAAATTGCCGCCGACATGGCGGCGGGCCATCCCATGCGCCGCCTGCTCCAGGGGGACGTCGGCTGCGGCAAAACGCTGGTCAGCCTTCAGGCGGCCGTGATCGCGATCGAAAACGGCTATCAGGCCGCGCTGATGGCGCCGACGCAAATTCTGGCTGCGCAGCATTATCGCTCCGCGTGCGCGCGCCTCGGCGGATATCGCGTAGAGCTCGTTACCGCCGCCACCTCGCGCCGCCGCTCCCAGCGTCAATCCGCCGGCGCCGCCGCGCCCCAGTTGCTGGTAGGCACGCAGGCCCTGCTGGCGCGCGGCTTGCAAATCCACCACCCGGGTTTAATCATCGTGGATGAGCAACACCGCTTCGGCGTGATGCAACGTTTCGAGCTGTTGCGCAAGGGCGGCGGCGCGGTCGGCGAATCGGCGCACCTTTTGGTCATGACCGCGACGCCGATTCCGCGCACATTGGCTCTTACGCTCTATGGCGATCTCGAAGTCAGCGTCATTCGGCAGATGCCGCCCGGCCGCCCGCCGTGCGTTACCAGAGTGGTCGAAAGCAATCAAGAACCCATGATGCTTGAGTTCGTGCGTCGCCAACTCGCCCGTGGCCGGCAAGCCTATTTCGTCTATCCCACGATTGACGAGAGCGCGAAGCCGGATCTCAAGCCCGCGCTGCGCATGGAGCGGGTGCTGCGCGAGGTGTATTCCGAGTACTCGGTGGGAATCCTGCACGGACGCATGAGTGATGAGCAAAAGGCGCAGGTGCTGGAGGCCTTTGCCGCGGGCGCAATCCAAGTGCTGGTGGCGACCTCGGTGATCGAGGTCGGACTTGACGTTCCAAATGCGACGGTAATGGTCATTGCGGATGCGGGACGGTTTGGCATCGCGCAGTTGCACCAGTTGCGGGGCCGCATCGGGCGTCCGCAGCCCAGCGGCGCCGGCGGGCGGGCCTATTGCTTTTTGCTTCCCGGCGCCAACGCCGGCGATCTTGCCCGTCGGCGCCTCGAGGAAGTCGCCGCCAGCAATGACGGCTTTGCCTTGGCGGAAACCGATCTTCGCCTGCGCGGTCCGGGCGAGGTCTTCGGCGCCCGCCAGAGCGGCGTACCTGCGCTCGAGGTGGCCGATCCGTTGCGGGACCAGGATCTAGTCGCGGCGGCGCGCGCCGAAGCACGACGCTACGTGGACTCGGCGCCGCTGGAGGATCAGCGTGCTCTCGTGCGCCATATTCAGCTTCGGTGGCAGCGAAAATACGGTTTGGTGGAAATCGGCTAGAGGCGGGGTGGAATAGTGCGGGAATTTAGCGAAGCGGAGGTGGAGGAACGTCTGCCGATGAGCGTTGCCCTGGAGGCGGTTGCGGCGGCAATGCGCGCTCTCGCGGCCGGTCAGGCGGCCAACCAGCCTCGGCGCCGGCTGTCTGTGCCGGCCGCGCCCGGCGGAGCGCGGAGTGGGGCCATGTTGCACGCCATGGAGGGAGCGGTATGCAGGAACGGCCGGTGGTATTTCGGCTACAAGATTTACAGCACGGGCTCCGCTGGAGCGCATTTCACCGTCGGTCTGTATGATGGCGAAACCGGTGCGCCGCTCGCGCGCTTTGCCGCCGACCGCTTGGGCCAACGGCGGACCGGGGCTGCAAGCGCGCTCGCAACGCAATTCCTGTCCCCGGCGGACGCTGCCGACGTGGCGGTCATCGGCGCCGGATGGCAGGCGGAAAGCCAGCTGGAAGCGATCGCCATGGTGCGCCCGCTGCGGCGCATCCGCGTGTTCAGCCGCCGCGTCGAGCATCGGAATTGCTTTGCCGACACAATGTCCCATCGCCTGGGAATCCAGGTGGCGCCGTCCGCGTCTGCCGCCGCGGCGGTGCAAGGCGCTGCCATTATCGTTACCGCAACCACCGCGCGCACCCCGGTCCTCGCCGACGCCGATCTAGCGGCAGGCGCCCACATCAATGCGATTGGGTCCAATGCGGCGGGCCGGCGGGAACTGGAGGCCGCCACCGTTCTTCGTGCTTCCCGCTTGGTGGTGGACAGCCGGGAACAATGCCGCCAGGAAGCCGGCGACCTGCTCGCCGCCTTTGCAGCACGGGACTCGGGTTGGGATCGCGTGGAGGAACTCGCGACCGTGGTGGCCGCTGGACCTCGGCCCCGCGATCCTGGTGCGTTGACCCTGTTCAAATCCACCGGAATGGCCATTTGGGATGTAGCCTGCGCCGCCGCGATCTGGGAGCAAGCGGGCTAAGCGCAACCGCCGGCGGCGTCGCGGCTAAGTTGGCGCGCGCTTTCCCGCGACCGCACGACAACTTAAGATGGAAAAGCCGTGGATTCTCCCGCCAGTTCCGCCTCCGGCGGCAGCGATACGACCATCCGGCCGGCGTTGCGGCCATCGCGTCCGTTGCATGTTCCGGTGCGCTGGCTTCGCGACGTTGCGGTCGCTCTGGCGTCGGCCCTGCTCATCATTCTTTTTGTCTATCAGCCCGTGCGAGTCGAGGGCTACAGCATGATGCCTAGGGTCGCGAATAATGAACGGCTTGTCATCAATAAGTTCATCTATCACTTCACATCCGTGAACCGCGGAGACGTGGTTGTATTTCACTATCCCCTCAATCCCCATATCAGCTTCATCAAGCGCGTGATCGGCCTTCCGGGCGATCGTGTGCAGATCATGGATGGCCGCGTCTACATTGACGGACGCCGATTGGTCGAGCCCTATGTTCTCCCCCGCTACCGGGGCGACGAAAATTTTCCTCTCATTGTCGTTCCACCCCAACACTACTTCGTGCTCGGTGACCATCGCGACGCGTCCAACGACAGTCGCGACTGGGGTTGCCTGGCGCGACATTACATCTTCGGCAAGGCCGTCTTTGCGTATTGGCCCATCGGGAAGGTCGGGCTGATCCACTGAACGCCGGCTACGCCGCAAGGAACGGAGCTGCGGCTGCCGCCAGCAAAATCACGGCACAATAGCGCTCAGCGCGGATTCCCATGACTGGCCTCGTGATCGTCCTGTTCGGTTTGCTGCTTGGCAGCTTCCTGAATGTTTGCATTTACCGCTTGCCGCGCGGTCTGTCCGTGGTGCATCCCGGTTCCAGCTGTCCGTACTGCCGCCATGCCATCTCCGCATGGGAAAATATTCCGCTTTGCAGCTTCCTGTTCCTAGGCGGGCGATGCCGCGCCTGTCGCGAGCCTATATCCTGGCGCTATCCCATCGTAGAAGCCCTCGCGGGCGCCGCGTTTTATTGGAGTTTTCACCGCTACGGGGGCTCAGTGGAGTTCCTGCGCGTCGCGTTCTTCTTGGTCGCGATTCTCGCGCTCATATCTACGGATTGGGACCTGCAACAATTGCCAGACGAGATTACGCTCGGCGGCGTCGGGGTGGGGCTGGCGTTCGGTGCGTGGCGATCATGGGCAATGCCCACGGGGCCGGGAATCACCTTCGCATCCGCGTTGCTCGGTGCAGTGGTTGGCGGCGGAATCTTGTGGGTGCTCGGAGAAGGGTATTTTCGGCTCCGCGGCCGCGAAGGCATGGGGCTGGGTGACGTAAAGATGATGGCGTTCGTGGGCGCGTTTATCGGTTGGCAACTGACCCTGATCACGCTCGCTCTGGCGGCCATTGTCGGCTCGGTGGTGGGCGTGGCCCTCGCCGCGGTGGTCTTTGTCCGTCGTGTCGCGCGTGGCCGGCGGCGCAGTCGCGGTTGGGGGGAGGCGGTGCGCCGCAGCCGGGAAAGCGTCGCGGTGTTTTTTGCCTGGCGCGCATTGCCGTTCGGTGTATTTTTGGGGGCGATGGCCGTGGTCAGTTGGTCGTGGGGCGCCACGCTGTGGCATTGGTACGCTGCACGAATCCTGCGGTGAGTCGCTTTCCCTACAACTGGCCAAACCGCGCATGAGCCCCACCAGCCTCAATTTGATCGTCTTCGTCAGCATTGGGCTGGCGTTGCTCTGCCTCTTGGGCATCGCCATGTACGTCATTCATCGTCTTTCCCGCCGCGCGGATTCGCGGCGAACGTCGCCTGGCGCGGAATCCCACGGCGCGGCTTGGCCGACCCCGCCTGGGGTTTTGGTGGAGATGGTCTCCCGGCTGAAACGCCAAGATCAGGAACTGGAAGTGCTGCGCCGGGAGGCACGCCGCCGGGATCAGGATAGTCTCCGCATCTCGCGCAATTTGTTGAGCCATTTGCCGAGCGGAGTAATCTTTTTCGACCGCCAGGCGATCGTGCAGCAGGCCAATCCCGCGGCGCGCGCGGCTCTGGGGTTCGCCTCGCCCCAGGGCCTCCGCGCGGCTGAACTGTTCAGATCCGCGGAGGTGCGTGAGGCCGACGGCTCGTTACTCGGACCGGCGGCCGTGCTGGTGCAACAGGCGTTGGCCACCGGCCAGGCCCTCCAGCGCAAGGAGCTGGAGTATCAAACTCCCGCAGGCGAGGTCCGTAGGCTGGGTCTGACGTTCTCGCCGGTTGCCGCCGCTGCCTTGGGTCCAGGCCACATCAGGGAGGAAGACCTGGGGCTAATCTGCCTTTTGACCGACCTCACGGCAATTCGCGCCTTGGAGGGCGAACTTCAGCGGCGCCAGAACCTGGCCTCTTTGGGCGAGATGGCCGCGGGCATTGCGCACGAGTTTAAGAATGCCCTGGCGACCATTTCTGGATATGCGCAGATGCTCACCGCCGGACTGGCCGTCAGCCCGGCGTCGAGCGACCAGCGGCTTTATGCGGATCGCATCCTCGAACAAACCGCGGCATTGAGCCAAATGGTTGGAGAGTTTCTCCTTTTTGCGCGGCCTCTAGACGCTCACCTGGAGCCGGTGGCTCTGTATCCATTGCTACGCGAGTGCCTGGAGGAACTGCAAGGCCAGGAATGGCCAGGCGTCGAATTTACCTTCGCAAGCGGGGGAGAGCCCCAGCCGGAGGATTCGTCCTGCCGGATCATGGCCGACCCGGTATTGATCAAGCGCGTTTGGCTGAACCTGCTGCGCAACGGCGCCGAAGCGATCATGGAGGCGGCGCGTCCCGACCGCACGGGGGAAGTGACCGTTCGCGTGGCCACCGACGCCATGGCTGCCCACGTTAGCATTGCCGACACCGGCGCAGGCGTCCCGCCCGATCTGGCGGATAAGATCTTTATTCCCTTTTTCACGACCAAGTCCACAGGCAGCGGCCTCGGCCTCGCCGTGGTGTACAAGATTACGGTGGCGCATCATGGCACGGTGTCGCTGGCCGGCAATTCCGGTGGCGCCATTTTTACCGTGACCTTGCCCTTGGCCGAGCGGGCATTGAACGCCACCGCCGGCGACGCTGGCCATCCGGCCAGCTAGGGCGCAAGTTCGGTTTGTGGTACAACAAGTCGCAGGAGCAAAAACATCATGCGGGGTAATGGAACCCTTGTCGGGTTGCCGCGGGCGATAAACTCGATCGTAGTGGCTGGCTGCCTCGCCGCGTTGCCATGCCTCGCTTGCGCGGCGGCGCCCTCGCATCGTCAGCATCATGCCGCAACTTCATCCCCGGCAGCTGGCCAGCCCGCATCTCTCGGCGCGTTGGCGCGCCGGGTTCGCGCCGAACGGATCCGCTCCGAGCGCCAACAGCCTCCCCCTGTCTATACGAATCGAAACATTCCCCGCGCTGGGCACATCTCGGTTTTTGGCCGCGTGCCGGCGACGCCCGCGCCACGGCCCGCGGCCGCGGCGGCCGCTGTGAGCCGCGCGCAGGCGCGCGCCGCATGGAGCAAGCAGGTGGCCGCCGCCCGCCGCCAACTGGCGCTCGACCAGCGGGCTCTCAGCGTCAATCAGCGGGAACTGAATCTCTCGCAGATGCAGTACTATTCCAATCCCAACGTGGCGCTACGGCAACAGTATTCCCGGGGCGATATCCAGCGTGGGGCCGCGAAGGTCAAGGATCTGCAGCAAAAGATTCAGGCGGATCAGCAGCGATTGCAGGAATTGCAAGACGCCGAGCCGGCGCCGGAGCAGTAAAGCCGGCGCGCAATCACGAAGGCTGGGCGCGGGCAAATCGGTCATCCGCGATTCCGCGACGCCAAATCTCGCCCCGCCGGCGCGCCGTCCCAACCGTTTGCGACGAGTCGTCCCTTGCCTGGTGCGGCGTGGCCTGGGCGTGCCGGCGCCGCTCGCCGGGCTTTAGATCAGCGCCCGGATCATTCCGCCGTCCACTTGCAATGTCGCTCCCGTGACGTAGCTGGCGGCGTCGGAGAGGAGAAACGCCGCTGCCCGCCCAAACTCCTCCGGCTGCCCATAGCGTCCCAGGGGAATGTTGGCCTTCATCTTTCTCTGCTGCTCGTCCAGCGTAATGCCCAGCCGTTGGCTGTTGACCTCGTCAAGGTGTCGCACCCGGTCGGTGGCGATGCGCCCGGGAATCAATTGGTTGACACGTATGCCGTGTGCGGCGTACTCACCGGCCAACGTCTTGGCGAGCGCTGAGACTGCCGGTCGCAGGACATTGGAAAGGGCCAAATTCGCGATCGGCTCCTTGACCGAGGACGACGTGGAGAACAGGATCGAGCCCTTGCCCTGTTCCGCAATGCCGGGCGCCACCACGCGCACCAAGCGGATGACACCGAGGACCAGAAGCTCGAACGCCTCTCGCCAGGCGGCTTCGTCGGTGCCGACAAAGCGGCCCGCGGGCGGGCCGCCGGAGTTGGCGAACAAGAGCTCAATCGGGCCCAGTTGCTCAAGGGTCTGCTGGCGCCATGCCGCCAGTGCTTCCCCCGAGCGCACATCTCCATGGCAGCCGATGGTTTTGCTGCCGGTGCTCTGCGCAATGCGCCGGGCGGCCTCCCGGCTATGTTCCGCATTGCTGGAGCCAATGGACACCAGTGCGCCCTCCGCGGCGAGCGCTTGCGCCACGGCAAACCCCAATCCGCGGCTGCCGCCTGCGACCATGGCGACCTTCCCTTTGAGCCCTAAATCCACGCGTCCTCCCGGTATGTTGCTTTCAGCCAGCTTAGCAGCCGGTCCAGTTGCGCCACCGTGCCGGCATCCAAGGCTGGCGCTGGCGGCCGCACGGTGGCGGTCGCTAACCATCCCCTTCGCCGCATGATCTCCTTGCGGATCGCAATCCCAATGCCTTCCTGGAATTCAAACCGCATTAATGGCGCGTACCGGTAAAACACATCAGCGGCCTGATCCAACCGCCCGCCATGGAAGGCCGTCACGATCGCGCGCAGGATCTCTGGATACGCGAACCCGGTCATGGCGCCATCGCCGCCGGCGAATAATTCCTCCAACAGAAACGTGCCCCCGAGCCCGCCAAAAATCTTGAGCTGCGCGTCGCAAAGCCGCCGCAAAGCAGCGATCTTGCGCGGCGTTGGCGGATCTTCCAGCTTGATGGTCTGCGCGGCCGGAACTTCCCGCGCAATGCGGGCGAGCAATTCCGCCTCCATGGTGTACCCGGAGATCGGCGGAAAATCCTGCACGACAATGGGGATGTCCACGCCTTCCGCCAATGCGCGAAAATGGGCGACCACCGCCGCCGAGTTCAGTTTGGCCAGCCGGGGTGGACTGACCATCACCGCGGCGCATCCGGCCGCCCGGGCACGCTCGGCATATTGAATGCACGCATGGCTCCCGCCCGCTGTGGCCCCCGCCACCACCGGCACTCGACCCGCCACCTGCTCCAATACGGTATCCAGGACCAGGGCTCGTTCATCGTCGGTCAGCCGGGCCACCTCGCCGGTCACGCCCAGCGCGGTGAACCCCTGCACTCCGGCGGCTAGCAAGCCCTCCACCACCCGGCCCAAGCTGGCTCGGTCCACCACGCCGGCGGCGTCAAACGGAGTGGGGAGGACAGAGTACACGCCTTCGATTGCCATAAGCCGAACCCCCGCGCCTAAAACAGGTTGCGCAACAAGAACGTTACGTTGGCCGGG
>DAHUYO010000199.1 GCA_027315185.1 Acidobacteriota bacterium | reverse complement strand
CACCAAGCGCGGTAGTAGTAGAAGTTGTCCTTGGGAAAGCCGCAGGTGTCAATGACGCCGAACTGCGAACTGATGCAGGGCCAGGCGTAGGGGGTGGGCTCGCCGCGGTAGTCGAAACCGGTCCAGACGAAGCCGCCGGCGAGATACGGGCGGTTCGCGTACACCTGCCACCACTCCTCGGCGGTCGCACCCCAGGAGGGATTGTTGACGTCGTAGGCGCTCAGCCAGCCGCGCGTCGGCTGGTAGGTATAGATGCCGCGGGTGGAAAACGTACTGGCGGTCTCGGAGCCGAAACAGGGCTTCTCGGGAAACTTGCGGTGATAGGCGTCAATACGAGGACCCAGGCCGTAGTTGAATCCCTGCACGTCCACGACCTCGGAAAGGCCGTATCCCCAGCCGTAGTTCATGGCTTCGGTGACCGGGCGGCTGGGGTCCAGGCGGCGAGCCAGACGCTTCATGTTGGCGGCGATGCGCGCGCCGCGCGGGGTGCCCTGCTCCGGCTCCTCATTGCCGATGGACCACAGCACCACGCAGGGGCGATTGCGGTCGCGGCGAATCAGGCGCGCTAGTTGGCTGAGCCCCTCGGGCTCGGAGGAGAACATCCGCGTCTCATCCATCACCATCATGCCCAGGCGATCGCAGGCGTCCAGCACCGCCGGGGTGGGCGGGTTGTGGCTGGTGCGATAGGCGTTGACGCCCATCTCCTTGAGGCG
>DAHUYO010000198.1 GCA_027315185.1 Acidobacteriota bacterium | reverse complement strand
GCTGCTGTTGGCGGCGGTCGGCCTGTACGGCACCATGGAGCAGATCGCCGCCAGCCGCCGCCGCGAGGCCGGCATCCGCCTGGCCCTGGGCGCGCAACGCGGCCAGGTTCTCCGCTTGGTGGCCGGCCAGGGCATGGTATTGGCGCTGGCCGGCGCCGCCGCCGGGTTGCTGGCCGCCTGGTGGGGCACGAGTTGGCTCGGTTCGCTGCTCTACGGCGTCTCCGCCGGCGATCCCGTGGTGTTCGCCGTCGCGCTCGTCACGCTCTTGCTCGTCGCGTCGGCGGCCTGCTACCTGCCCGCCCGCCGCGCCGCGCATTCCGAGCCCGCCGCCATTCTCCGCGAGCCCTAAGCGATCGCGCCACCCGCCTCGCTCCGCCCGCGCGGCGTGGCGGCGTGCGAAACCCGCCCCGCCGCCGCGCGAAGTTGTGCGCTGGCGCGCAACCCCGCATTTCGTGCCGGTGGCACGCGCGCCCGCGGGTTAGGCTGGGAATTCAGGTTGGGTGCAAGGCAATAACATGCGGACATTTCGCGTCATGCTCATGTTTCTGGCGGTGGTTCCCATGGCCTGGGCCGCGGCGCCCGCCCCGCGGCCGGAAAAGGGCCGGCGTGCCCACGGCCCCCGCGGCGCGCGGGCGGGGGCTGGAGCGAACGGAGCTCCCAGCCTGCGGGTTAAGCGGCGCTCCGCGCCGCGCCGATCGGAGCGGGACGCCCCGCC
>DAHUYO010000197.1:264-718 GCA_027315185.1 Acidobacteriota bacterium | reverse complement strand
CGCGGGGATGATTGCTGAAGTGGAAAACCATATATGATTGCGTCAGCTTTTTAATGGATGAGCAAGGATGCAATTGAAACAGGCCGAAGATGGCGAACGAGCATAAACATTACAGCTTTGTCATTCCCGCATACAACGAGAGCGGGCGCATTCCGGCGACATTGGAGTCCGTGGTGCGATGTATCCGCACGCAGGGGTGGGCGGCGGAAGTGATTGTGGTCAATGATGGTTCAAAGGATGACACGGCCCAGGTGGTGCGGCAATTTGCCGAGCACGCGCCGGAGGTGAGGCTGATCGAAAATCCGGGCAACCGGGGCAAGGGCTACAGCGTGCGCCACGGCATGATGGAAGCGCAGGGTGACGTGGTGATGTTCACGGACTCCGACCTTTCCGCGCCGATTGAAGAGGTGGAGCGGCTGTTTGCGGCAATTGAGAAGGGCGCGGATATCGCGAT
>DAHUYO010000197.1:0-254 GCA_027315185.1 Acidobacteriota bacterium | reverse complement strand
TGGCTGGAGAGCGGGCGCCAGACGCACCGCCAGCCACTCTACCGGCAGTTCTTCGGCCGCTGCTTCAATCTCGTGACCCGCATGGTGATGACTCTGCCCTTTGCCGATACACAGTGCGGCTTCAAGGCGTTCACGCGCGAGGCGGCGCAGACGGTCTTTTCTCTGCAAACAATTGAACGGTGGGGATTCGACCCGGAGATTCTGTTCATCGCAACCAAACACCACTTCAAAGTGGTGGAAGTGCCGGTGAGCTG
>DAHUYO010000196.1 GCA_027315185.1 Acidobacteriota bacterium | reverse complement strand
GGCACGGGAAGATGCAACAGGTCCCTGGCGATCCAGTACAGCACGAAGCTCTCGAACACGCCGTAGAGCCCAAGGGACGATGCGACCGTGAGCACCCGCGGCATGTCCCAGCGCACCGGAGCGGGCGCGACCGGCGCATTGTCGTAGGCGATCATCATGATCGGAATGTCATTGAGCAGGGCGAGCAGCACCACCATGATCGTGGTGACCGGATAGAAGTTGTAGATCAGGATCGTCGCCGTCATGAACAGAATGAGACGGATCGTCTCGGCGATGCGGTACGTCCCGTAGCTCGTCATCCGTTCGAATATCCGGCGCGCCTCCTGGATTGCGGTCGTGATGACCGAGAGGCCCGGTGCTGTCAGGATGAGCGCCGCGGCGGCGCGCGCGGCATCCGTGGCACCGCTCACCGCGATGCCGACGTCGGCCTGCTTTAGTGCCGGTGCGTCGTTGACGCCATCGCCGGTCATGCCGACGATCCGCCCGCTCGACTGCAGTGCCTTGACAATCTGGAATTTGTGTTCGGGGAACACCCGCGCGAACCCGTCGGCCGTGAGCACCTGCTTGAGCGCCTGCGGCGGGGACTGCTTGCCGAATACTGCATCCGCCACGACGATGTTGCGCCCGAGATCGAGCTCGGCGGCAATCTGCCGGGCGATCGCCTCGTGATCGCCAGTGACCATCTTGATGTCGATGCCCATCGCGCGCGTCGCTCGAATGGTCTCGGCG
>DAHUYO010000195.1 GCA_027315185.1 Acidobacteriota bacterium | reverse complement strand
TCGCCGACCTCATCAGCTGCCACCTCGGTGCTCTCGGGACTCGAAGGTGTCCGCGGCTGGGCAGCGGACTTCTACCGTGACCTGCACGCCCACCCCGAGCTTTCCCACCAAGAGCACGCGACGGCGTCGCACGTGGCGGACCGCCTCGAGACCTCCGGCATCGACGTCCATGTCGGAGTCGGGGGAACCGGGGTGGTGGGTACAATCCAGAACGGGGACGGGCCGACGGTGCTCTTACGCGCTGACATGGATGCCCTCCCCGTCGCCGAAGCGACCGGATTGGAATACGCGAGCCATGCGACCGCCTTCGACGGGACCAGCAACCAGGTACCGGTGATGCACGCCTGCGGCCACGACATGCACGTCGCCTGCCTGCTCGGCGCCGCCCACCTGCTCGCTGCAGCTCACAACGACTGGTCGGGCACCGTCGTGCTCGTCTTTCAGCCCGCCGAGGAAACCGGCGACGGGGCGCGCACCATGCTCGCGGACGGCCTGACGAACCTGGTCCGAAAGCCCGACGTCGCCCTGGCCCAGCACGTGCTTCCTGCTCCTGCGGGCCTGGTTGGCACCCACGCCGGGCCGATCCTCTCGGCCGCGGACAGCATGCGGATCACACTGCACGGGCGCGGTGCGCACGGATCCATGCCTCAGGCCTCGGTCGACCCAGTGGTCCTGGCCGCGATGATCGTGGTCCGCCTCCAGACGGTCGTCGCCCGCGAGACCCGCCCAGGAGAACCGGTCGTGATCAC
>DAHUYO010000194.1 GCA_027315185.1 Acidobacteriota bacterium | reverse complement strand
GGGGCTGGGGCGGAAGGGTTTTGGCTCGGCCATGGTCACGCTCGGGCAGGCGCGTTCGCCTCTATCGAAGTGAGATGCGGAGTGAGTGGGAGTGAGTTGGCTGGCGGGGCCGCCGCCGGGCTGAAGCGGGCGGACACTGGGGATGGAGCCCGTCCTCCGGCCGCTGCGCGGTGTCTCATTTTGCTGAACGCGGTGACCGGCAAGTCTTTTGGAATGAGTGGGAGTGGGTAGAAATGAAGCGAAAAAAGTGAGACAAGCGGCTGCGAGTTTTGGGGAGGGTGGAGGGGAGAGAAGGGTGGCGGGGTCAGGAGCGGAAGACGAGCAGGCGCCGCCGCCCGGGAGGGCGACGGTACGCAGGGCAGGAGCCCTACCCCACTGCGGGCGGCTGCCACAGCGATCGCGGGACGCTGCCGATTCGCGGTGGGTGCGCGGGGTGGCAGCTCTGCCCTACGAGGACTGCGCGCTTTGGGCGGCCGGCGCGCCGAGGGTTGATTTGGGCGGCGGCGGGCTCGCCGGTTTGCGGGCCGGCGGCCCGCGCCCCCAGGTTGGGCGCCGCGTTGGCGCTGCGCGGCGGGATTCGCTCGGGAGCGGGCGTCGCGGCGGCGGTCGGGGCCGCAAGCTGTTCGGGCGGCTAGCGCTTGACCGGGTGCAGCTGGAGCGCGGCGGCGGTTTTGCCGTTGGGCTCGGCTTTCGCTTTGGCGCTGACGGCGGGTTTTTTCACCGGCTTGGTGAGGTGCTTGATGTCGTCCAGCAGGTAA
>DAHUYO010000193.1 GCA_027315185.1 Acidobacteriota bacterium | reverse complement strand
CTTGTTTCTGTGCCATCTTTCGACTCTACAACGGCCGCGGCGCCAGGTGCGGCGACGGGAGGGCCTTCGCGGGCGCGCAGGCGCAAGGCGGGAACATTCGCCGCCATGCCCGCGGGCAGGTCGCGGGCGGCCCCTACAAATGGGTGGAACTTTCCTGCCGGAATGACCATAATGCTGGCTAATAGTGAGTGGCTAGAGACCCATGGCGCGCCTGAAACTCGCGGTCGCCGCGATTGCGGCGTTTCTCTCCACCGGCCTGTTGGTCGGCTGCGGCGGAGCCTCGCGCAGCGCGACGGCCACGCAGTTGTCCGCAGACGCTAGCGGCCCGAGCGTTGCCGCCATCGCCCCCAATCTGGCCATTGAAGGCGGTCCCGGCTTTACCCTTACGGTCAGTGGCAGCGGATTCTCCAGCCAATCGGTGGTGGCCGTTGGCGGCCAAAAGCTGCCGACCCAATTGCAAGGCAACGGCAGCCTGCAAGCCATGGTGCCCGCCGGCGCCATCGCAAGGCGCGGCCAGCTCGCGGTGACGGTCAGCGGCGCCAGCCCATCGGCCACGCTCTATGTCGTGCCCAGCGGCGTGGTCTCGCCGACCAACAATCCGCTGGTCGCCGATTATGCATTCGGCGCCCCCATCGGCGCGCATGTGAGCGTGGAGTTCGGCCCGTCGGCCGGCGACTACCCCTGGCCGACCCTGGCGCAGGCGATGCCCGCCGGCGGCGGCCGGCTGAACTTGCTGGTGGCGGGCATGCAGGCCAACACA
>DAHUYO010000192.1 GCA_027315185.1 Acidobacteriota bacterium | reverse complement strand
GGGTCATGGTGCGACCGCCGACGACTCGCACGTCGGCGCCGTGCGCATCGGTGGCGATGCCGCCGGCTGGCGCGCGCGCGACCTCGCCCCGTTCGCCGCCGTCGCACCGCGCGCGCGCGCGATCATGAGCGCGCACGTGACCGTCGAGGCACTCGATCCGAGCGCACCCGCATCGCGCTCGTACGTGCTTTCGACCGGGCTGCTGCGCGGCGAACTGGGCTTTGACGGGGTGCTGGTGACGGACTGTCTCTTCATGGGCGGCGCCGATGCGCGGGGCGACGTCGTTGCGGCGGCATTGGCAGCGTTGCGCGCCGGTGCGGACCTCCTGACCGTCAGCCATGGGATTGCGACGGCCGTCGCCGTCGTCGACGCGATCGTCGGCGCGGTCGAGGCCGGAACGTTGGAACTGCGCCGCCTCGAGGAAGCCGCCGCGCGCGTCGCGCGACTGCGGGCGCAGGCGGCGGCGCCGCTCTCGCTTGAGGCGCCGCCGCCACACCGCGGCGTCGGGCGTGAGGCGGCGCGTCGCGCCGTAACGCTGATTCGCGGCGTTCCGCACGCCGATCCGGTTGCCTCGAGCGTGTGGGTCTTTCGCGCTGCGACCGGAACCGGCGCCGAAGATCGGCGGCATGCGGCGGCGTCGCTGCGCGACGAGGCGCCCGCCCTCGAGGAGCAGGCGTTGCCGCTTGCCCCCAGCGATGCGGACGTTGATGCCGCGCTGACGACCCTGGCTGCCTCGGGCCGTCGCGCGATCGTCCTGATGCAGCGCGCGCATC
>DAHUYO010000191.1 GCA_027315185.1 Acidobacteriota bacterium | reverse complement strand
CCCTTATAGCCGAGGTGATGGCGGAACAGCACCTGGGGATTGATGTAGGCCCACAATTCGTCGAGCTGGGGAACGTCACGAACGTGGCGCTCCAGGTCCGCCACCGGGGGAATCGGCAGATCCGCCGCCACCTTGGCGCTGCGGCGGGTGCGCGCCGCATCCGGCGCGGGCGTCGCCTGCGGCGCGGGCGAAGCCGCCGGCGCGGCGCCGTCCTCGGCGGCGGCATGGGCGGCCAGCACCGCCTCGCGCTGCTCCGGGTCCATCAAGCCATTCATCAGCGCCAATCCGGTCATGGCGTCCTTGGCGTAACACACCGGGCGGCCGTACTGCGGGGCGATCTTGGCGCGCGTGAAGCGCGCCGACAGCGCCGCGCCGCCGACCAGCAACGGCGCCGCGATCCCCGCATCGCGCAGATCGCCGGCGGTCACCGCCATCTGCTGCGCGCTTTTCACCAGCAATCCTGACAGCCCGATGGCGTCCGGCTGGTGCTGGTGGAACGCGGTGATCAGCGTTTCGGGCGGAACCTTGATGCCCAAATTGACCACCTCATAGCCGTTGTTGGCCAGGATGATCTCGACCAGATTCTTGCCGATGTCGTGCACGTCGCCTTTGACCGTGGCCAGGATGACCTTGCCGCGGCGGGAGGTCTCCGACTTCTCCATGAACTGCTCCAGGTGGCTGACGGCGGTCTTCATGGCCTCCGCCGACTGCAACACCTCGGCGACGATCAGCTCATTGTTATTGAACAGCCGCCCGACCTCGGCCATCCCCGCCA
>DAHUYO010000190.1 GCA_027315185.1 Acidobacteriota bacterium | reverse complement strand
CGCAGCGTGCCCGCGCCCGTCCCTTGCAGAATGATGGCTGAGAGATGCAGGGAGGGAATCTGGATCCGGCCCACCTCCGCGCCGGTAGGCACGCGAGCCGCATTCCGCGCCGCGCGGTTCCCGGAATCCAGGGCCGCCGTCAGCTGGCTTGCTGCTGGCGAGCGGCGCGCCGCCCGCAGACGGTCGAATGCGCGGTTGCTCGCGCGCTGAAACAGCGCCGACTGCAAATAGAAAAATCCGGCAGTGAGCAGCGCCAGCATGCCTGCGGCGATAAGCAGCCGCCCGGACCAGACAACAACGGATCTGCGCGACATTAAGCTCCGTACCTCCCGGCGGCGGCAGTGCGGAGTCCACACTGGCCCGCCCGCGAACAGAGACTCACCCGGAGCGGTCTCCCGCGCCGGGTGAGGCGAATGACTGGCGCGGGCCCCAGCGCGGCTGCGCCGCGCACTGGTCCGCTCGCGCGTTCGGCAGCCACAGGGCGCCGAAGAGCGCCGCACAGAATGCGCCAGCAAGCATTTTTGCGCATCGACACCTTCATTTCCTCCCAGCGTCTGCTGCCGCGCTGCTTGTGCTCGAATACCGCAACGCGATCCCGAGTGGAAGAACGAGTCTGTCCAAGAGTGAACACTGGTCGGTCTCGCCTCACCCGGCGCGAACGCGCTGTGCCGGGCGAGACGGAGCCGGAGGGACGCTTACGCCAGCCTTTTCACCAGCAGAAGCATGCCCAATCCAGCTCCCGATACCAGCAGGCCCAACAACGAGAGAAGTGGCAGATCTCCGGCGGTCTTGGGCAGGC